>CAZFWX010000020.1:0-31046 GCA_964522695.1 uncultured Desulfobacterales bacterium | reverse complement strand
CGGGAAGGCGGCCGCACCGTGGGCGCCGGCGTGGTAAGCGATATTATCGAGTAAGGTCCGACAGTTATGCTGACACCCAAGATTCGCATTCGCCTCAGGTCTTACGATCACAAGCTTTTGGACAAAAGCGTCCAGGAGATCGTCGAGACGGCCCGGTCCACGGGCGCCCGGGTGGCGGGCCCCATTCCGCTCCCCACGGAGATCAACAAGTTCTGTGTGCTGCGCTCGCCGCACATCGACAAGAAATCCCGGGAGCAGTTTGAGATTCGCACATACAAGCGCATGATGGACATCCTGGAACCCACGCAGCAGACCATGGACGCCATCAGCAAACTGGACCTGGCCGCAGGCGTGGATGTGGAAATCCGGGTCTGAGGCATTTTACGCAGGTTATAAGGTAGGATACATCATGCCAGGCGGAATCATCGGCAAAAAGCTGGGAATGACCCGCATCTTCGACCAGGACGGCACGGCCATCCCCGTCACCGTCATCGAGGCGGGGCCCTGCTTTGTGGTGCAGACCAAGAACCGGGACCGGGACGGTTACGAGGCCCTGCAGGTGGGCTTTGCCCGCAAGCCTCTGGCCAAATGCAATAAGCCCACCAAGGGGCATCTGGAAAAGCACGGCAGCAAGAGCGGCTTTCAGGTGCTGAAGGAATTCAAGGTGGAGGATGCCCAGGCCTACGAGGCCGGCCAGGAGATCACCGTGGAGCAGTTCGCCATCGGCGACCGCCTGGACGTCATCGGCACCAGCAAAGGCCGGGGCTTTACCGGCACCATCAAGCGCTGGAGGTTCCACCGGGGACCCATGACCCACGGGTCCATGAACCACCGGGCCCCGGGTTCCATCGGCGCCAGCGCCTACCCCTCCCGGGTCGTCAAGGGCAAGAAAATGCCGGGACATATGGGCAACGCCCGGGTGACCATCAAGAACCTGGAGGTCATCGACGTGCGGCCCGAGGACAACCTGCTCATGGTCAAGGGCGCCGTGCCCGGACCCAACCAGGGCGTGGTCCTCATCAGGAAGGCGGGTTGACATCATGGCATTGGTGGATATCTATAACATTAACCGGGAGAAGGTGGGCGAAGTGGAGCTCAAGGACGAAATTTTCGGCGTCCTGATCAACCCGCCGGTGCTCCACGAAGTGGTGACCTGGCAACTGGCCTGCCGGAGGTCCGGCACCGCCTCCACCAAGACCCGGGCCGAAGTCGCGGGCGGCGGCCGCAAGCCTTACCGCCAGAAGGGCACGGGCCGGGCCCGGGCCGGCTCCATCCGTTCGCCCCTGTGGAAGGGCGGGGGCACGGTCTTCGGGCCCAAACCCCGGAGCTATGCCTACACCCTCCCCAAGAAGGTGAAGGCTGCGGCCCTGAAGATGGCCCTGGCCAGCAAACTGGCTGCGGGGCAATTGGTGGTCCTGGACGATTATCCCGCAGGGAAGCCCAAAACCAAGGATTTCGTCAACGTCCTCAAGACGTTTGACATTACCAAGGCCCTGTTTGTCACTTCCGACGAGCATAGCACCCTCAAGCTCTCGGCCCGGAATGTGCCCCATGTGCAGGTCATGCCCACCGCGGGCCTGAACGTCTACGATATTTTACGGTTTGACCACCTGGTGTTACTGTCCCCCGCGGTGGCCAGGATCGAAGAGAGGTTGGCCCCATGAAGGCACTGCATCAGCTCATCAAAGGGCCCATCATTACGGAAAAGACGCACCAGCTGCGCGCCGCCGCCAATCAGGTGTCCCTGCGCGTCGACATCAAGGCCAACAAGGTCGAGATCAGAAAAGCCCTGGAGCAGCTCTTCAAGGTGAAGGTGCTGGCGGTGAACACGGTGCGCATGCGGGGCAAGAAAAAGCGCATGGGGCGCACCCAGGGGGTCAAGGCCGATTGGAAAAAGGCTATTGTCACCCTGGCCCCGGGTGAAAAGATCCCCGGCTTTGACGGAATGTAAGATTCCCTGCGGGTGATTTGCCCGAAAGGTACGTAATATGCCACTCATTGCCCGAAAACCCACGTCGCCCGGCCGGCGGTTCCAGACGGTCTCTGATTTCAACGAGATCACCAAGACCACGCCGGAAAAGAGCCTGGTCAAGGCGCTCAAGAAAAGCGGCGGGCGCAACAACCTGGGCCGGGTCACCACCCGGCACCGGGGCGGCGGCCACAAGCGGCGCTATCGCGTCATCGACTTCAAACGGGATAAGATCGGCATTCCCGCCAAGGTGGCGTCCATCGAATACGATCCCAACCGTTCGGCCCGCATCGCCCTTTTGTTTTATGCCGATGGGGAGAAGCGCTACATCCTGGCACCCCTGGGACTGAACGTGGGCGACCGCATTATTTCCAGCGACGACGCGGACATCAAGCCGGGGAACTCGCTGCCCCTGGCCAACATCCCGGCGGGGACCATGGTTCACAACGTGGAGCTGAAACCCCTCAAGGGTGCGCAGCTGGCCCGGGCCGCGGGCGCGGCGGTGCAGCTCATGGCCAAGGAAGGGAAGAACGCCCATCTGAAGCTGCCCTCCGGAGAAGTGCGCATGGTGCCTTTGCTCTGCCGGGCCACCATTGGCCAGTTGGGGAACGTGGAACACGAGAACGTCTCCCTGGGCAAGGCCGGCCGCAAGCGCTATTTGGGGAAGAAACCCCATGTGCGCGGCGTGGCCATGAACCCGGTGGACCATCCCCTGGGCGGCGGCGAGGGCAAGAGTTCCGGCGGCCGCCATCCCGTGACCCCCTGGGGCAAGCCCACCAAGGGCTACAAGACCCGGAAACCCAAGGCCAGCGACCGCCACATCATCAAAAGGCGGAGTTAGGGAGAGAAGCTGTGGCCCGATCACTGAAAAAGGGACCCTACGTGGAAGCCAGTCTGCTGGCGAAGGTGGACAAGGCCCGGGAAGCCCAGGACCGCAGGGTGATCAAGACCTGGTCCCGGCGCTCCACCATCACCCCGGAATTCGTGGGTCTGAACCTGGCCGTGCACAACGGCAAGAAGTTCATACCTATTTATGTCTCCGAAAATATGGTGGGGCATAAGCTGGGGGAATTCGCCCCGACCCGCAACTTCGGGGGCCACGCCGGCGACCGCAAGTCCAAAGTAGGTAAGAAATAGCCATGGAAATCAAGGCATCGGCACGATATTTACGGATCTCCCCCCGGAAGCTGCGCCTGGTGATCGACCCCCTGCGGGGCCGGGCGGTGGATGAGGCGCTGGCCTTGCTCAAATTTTTGCCCCAGCGTGGCGCCCGCCTGGTGAAGAAGGTGGTGGATGCAGCGGTGGCCAATGCTTCCCAGCGCTCCCAGGTGGATCTGGACCGGCTGGTGATCTCCAGCATCTGGGTGGACGGCGGCCCGGTGATGAAGAGGCTCATGCCCCGGGCCATGGGGAGGGCCAACCGCATCCTGAAGCGCACCAGCCATATTACCGTGGTCCTGAACGAAGGCGCAGCGAAGAAGAAGAAGGGTTAAGGAGGAGTATCGTGGGTCAGAAGGTTCACCCCATCGGGTTCCGGCTGGGCATCTACCGTAAGTGGGATTCTGTCTGGTTCGCCAAGAAGGAGTTTGCAGATCTGGTCCTGGAGGACCGGAAGATCCGCACCCTGGTGAAGAAGGACCCGGAACTCAAGGGCGCGGGCATTGCCGGCGTGGACATTAAACGGGCCGCCAACAAATTGACCATCAAGATCCACACCTCCCGGCCCGGCATGGTCATCGGTCAGAAAGGCAAGAAGATCGAGGACCTGCGCCGCCGTTTGGAGCGCCAGGTGGGGCGGGATCTGACCATCGACGTGCACGAGGTGCGCAAGCCCGAGATCAACGCCCAACTGGTGGCGGAAAACATCGCCCTGCAACTGGAGCGCCGGGTCTCCTTCCGGCGGGCCATGAAGAAGGCAGTGGGCCAGTCCCTCAAGTTCGGCGCCAAGGGTATTAAGATCAGGGTCAAGGGCCGGCTGGCCGGCGCGGAAATCGCCCGGCAGGAATGGTACCGGGAAGGCCGGGTGCCTTTGCACACCTTGCGGGCCTACATCGACTACGGCCTGGCCGAAGCCATGACCACCTACGGCGTCATCGGCATCAAGGTCTGGATTTTCCACGGGGAGATTTTGGGGACCGAGGAGCGCACCGGCTTCTAGGACCCACTCCGTTATCCTGTAAGGAACGAGTATGCTCAGTCCCAAACGCATTAAACACCGCAAACAGATGAAAGGGCGCCGCCGGGGCAAGGCCTCCCGGGGCAACACCCTGGCCTTCGGCGACTACGGGTTGCAGGCAGAGGGTTCGGCCTGGGTGACGGCCCAGCAGATTGAGGCGGCCCGGATCGCCATCACCCGGCACGTACGCCGGGGCGGCACTGTCTGGATCCGCATCTTCCCGGACAAGCCCTTCACCAAGAAGCCGGCGGAAACCCGCATGGGCAAAGGCAAAGGTAGTCCCGAAGGGTGGGTCGCAGTGGTGAAGCCCGGCCGCATCCTCTACGAGATGGCCGGGGTGAACCGGGAAGTGGCCCAAGAAGCCCTGCGTCTGGCCGCGCACAAACTGCCCCTGGCGGTGAAGTTCGTAGAACGGCCCGCTGATCAGATTAGGCCGGTGGTGGAGAAAAAGCCATTGCCTGAGAAAGTTCAGGTTGTAGAGAAGGCGGCAGAGGAATCATGAAGGCTCAAGATTTGCGCGATCTGACCACCGAGGAGCTGGCGGCCAAGCTGAGGGAAGTGGGGGAGGAACTCTTCAACCTGCACTTCCAGCACAGCACCCAGCAGCTGGAAAATACCGCCCGGTTGGGCCAGGCCAAAAAAGATCTGGCCCGCATCAAGACGGTGCTCCGGGAAAAGACGGGACAGGCCCAGTAGCCGGAGGCGGAGGAGAGATGGAGACGGAACGCGGCATAAGGAAAACCCGGGTGGGCGTGGTGGTCAGCGACAAAATGGACAAGACCGTGGTGGTGGAGGTCAAGCGCCTGGTGTCCCACCCCCTCTATAAGAAAATTATCCGCCGGCGGAAGAAATTTAAGGCCCATGATCCCGAAAACAGTTGCGGTATCGGCGACAAGGTGCTCATCGAGGAAACCCGTCCCCTAAGCCGGGATAAACGCTGGCGGGTGAAAGAGATCCTGGAGAAGGCGCAGTAAGGCCGGGCCAGGGGAGTTAGCCATGATTCAGGTACATACCAACTTAACCGTAGCCGACAACTCGGGCGCCAAAAGGCTCTTTTGCATCCGGGTCCTGGGGGGCACGCGGCGGCGCTACGCCCGGGTGGGCGATATCATCATCGTCTCTGTCAAAGAGGCCCTGCCCCACTCCAAGGTGAAAAAGGGCGATGTCATGCGGGCCGTGGTGGTGCGCACCGCCAAGGAAACGCGGCGGGTGGACGGCTCTTACATCAAGTTCGATGACAACAGCGCCGTGCTCATCAACCCCGCCGGCGACCCCATCGGCACCCGCATTTTCGGCCCCGTGGCCCGGGAGCTTCGGGCCCGGCGGTTCATGAAGATCATCTCCCTGGCCCCGGAGGTGCTGTAATGCCCAAACCCAGGAAGCCCGTGGAGCCCGTGCGCATCCGCCTGAAGAAAAATGACCTGGTGGAGGTCATCAGCGGCAAGTGGCAGGGCAAAACCGGCAAGATTCTCAAGGTGCTCCGGGAAAAAAACCGGGTGGTGATTGAGAAGGTGAACATGATCAAGCGCCACACCCGGGCCACCCCCACCACCGGCCAGGGCGGCATTATTGAAAAGGAAGCGCCCCTGCCCGTGGCCAAGGTGAAGCTCATTTGCCCCAAATGCGCCTCGGCCACCCGTTTCCGCATGACGGTGACCGGGGAAGGCAAAAAGGCCCGGGTCTGCCTCAAGTGCAAGGAACTGATCGATGGCTGAAAAAGCTGACAAGAAAGCCCAAAAGGCCCAAAAGGCTGAGAAGTCTGAGAAGCCTGAGAAGGTTGCCAAGGCTGAGAAGCCTGAAAAGTTTAAATCCCGCATGTGGGATTTTTACCAGCAGGAATGCGTGCCCCGCATGATGCAGGAGTTCCGCTACAAAAGCCCCATGCAGGTGCCGCGGCTGGAGAAGGTCGTCATCAACCTGGGTCTGGGCGAGGCCATCCAGAACATCAAACTCCTGGAGTCGGCCAGCCAGGAACTGGCGGCCATCACCGGCCAGAAGGCGGTAGTCACCCGGGCGCGGCGGTCCATCGCGGCGTTCAAACTCCGGGAAGGCATGCCCATCGGCTGCATGGTGACTCTGCGCCGGCACCGCATGTACGACTTCCTGGACAAGCTGGTGAACGTGGTCCTGCCCCGGGTGCGCGACTTCCGGGGGGTCAGCGACCGGGCCTTCGACGGCCGGGGCAACTACACTCTGGGCATCAAGGAACAAATCATCTTCCCGGAGATCGACTACGACAAGATCGACAAGATCAAGGGAATGAACATCACCATCGTCACGAGCGCCCGCACCGACGAAGAAGGCAAGTACTTGCTGACGTTGCTGGGCATGCCCTTCAGGAGATAGGGATGGCCAAGAAGTCGCTCATCGCCAAAGCCAAGCTGGAGCCCAAGTTTGCGGTCCGCAAGTACCATCGCTGCCCCTTGTGCGGGCGGTCCCGGGCTTTTTTGAGAAAATTCGGCATCTGCCGGATCTGTTTCCGTTCTCTGGCCTTGCGGGGGGAAATCCCCGGGGTTGCCAAATCGAGCTGGTAGGGGGAGATAATCACCATGAGCATGACCGATCCCCTGGCAGATATGTTGACCCGCATCCGCAACGCCGGCCGGGCCCGCTTCGACAAAGTGGACGTGCCCGCCTCCCGCATGAAGATCGCCTTGGCGCGCATCTTCAAGGATGAGGGCTTTATCAAGAATTACAAAGTCATCAAGGACAACAAGCAGGGCATCTTACGGATTTACCTGAAGTATTCAGACCAGCAGACGCCTCTCATTTTGGGCCTGGAGCGGGTGAGCAAACCCGGCTGCCGGGTGTACGCCGGCTGCGAGGAACTGCCCAAGGTGCAGGGCGGCCTGGGGGTGGCGGTGATCTCCACCTCCAAGGGCGTCATCTCCGACAAGCAGGCCCGGAAGCTCAAGGTGGGCGGCGAAGTGCTCTGCCGGATCTGGTGAGGAGACAGACCATGTCCCGCATCGGCAAGAAACCCATTCCGCTGCCCGCCGCCGTCAAGGTGGTCTGGGACGCTCCCCAGTTCACGGCCACGGGCCCGTTGGGGACGCTTTCCCGCTCCCTGCCCGGCCGGGTGGACGTGGTGGTGGATAAGACGGAGATCCGGGTCGCGCCCGCTGACGATAGCCGCTTGAGCCGGTCCTATTGGGGACTGGTGCGCACCCTGGTGGACAACATGGTGACCGGGGTGAACAGCGGCTTCGTCAAGGTCATGGAGATCGTCGGCACCGGCTACAAGGTGGAGACCAAGGGCGACACCCTGGTTTTCTCCCTGGGCTATTCCAATCCCGTGGAATTTCCGCTGCCCCAGGGCATCACCGCCCAGGTGGAGAAGGCAACGCGCCTGGAACTGAAAGGCGCCGACAAGGAACAGTTGGGGCAGACGGCCGCCAATATCCGCAGCATCAGGCCGCCCGACGTGTACAAGGGCAAAGGGGTCCGGTACGCTGGCGAAAAACTGCGCAAGAAAGTGGGCAAGGCCGGCGGCCGGTAAGGAAAGAAGAGGTTACCCATGGGTAGCATGAATCCCCGCCTGAAAATGCGCCTGAAGCGCAAACGGCGGATCAGAAAGCAACTCAGCGGCACCGGGGACCGGCCCCGGCTCAGCGTGTTCCGCAGCGCCCGGCATATCTACGCCCAGATCATCGATGACGCCCAGGGGGCCACGCTGGTGGCCACCGGCACCTTGGACGCCGAGATCCGGGACAAACTGCCGGGGCTCAAGAAACAGCAGGCCGCCCGGGAAGTGGGCAAGCTCCTGGCGGCCAAGGCCAGGGCCAAAGGCATCACCCAGGTGGTCTTCGACCGCAACGGCTTCCTCTATCATGGCCGGGTCAAGGAATTGGCCGAAGGCTGCCGGGAAGAGGGGCTGATTTTCTAAGGAATGCTAGGCAAGGGCCGCGTGCGGCCGTTGCCGGACCAGGAGGAAAGCTTGTTCGAAACCGAGGCGCCTGAGGCACAGTTTGTAGATAAGGTGGTGAACATCAACCGCGTCGCCAAGGTGGTGAAAGGCGGACGGCGCTTCCGCTTCAGCGCCATCGTGGTGGTGGGCGACGGCCAGGGCAAGGTGGGCGCGGGACTGGGCAAGGCCCACGAGGTCCCGGAAGCCATCCGCAAGGCCATGGAGCAGGCCAAAAAAGAGATGCTGGACATCCCCATCATCAACAACACCATCCCTTACGCGGTGGTGGGCGAGTTCGGCTCCGGCAAGGTGCTGCTGAGACCCGCCGCGGAAGGCACCGGCGTCATCGCCGGCGGCCCCGTCCGGGCCGTGGTGGAGGTGGCGGGCATCAAGAACGTGCTGACCAAGTGCCTGGGCTCCAACAACCCCCACAATGCCGTCAAGGCCACCATGGCTGCGCTCAGGCAACTGGCCAGCCCCGAGGCGGTGGCCCAGCGGCGCAACAAGGCTTTGGCGGACGTACTCGGCTAAAAGGAGCGGCGCCCCAGGCCCTGACGGGCCAGCGCGTACTTTTGGCTTTGGGGAAATACACCATGATGTTGGAAATCACTCTGATAAAAAGTCCCATCGGCAGGGTCCCCAAGCACCGGGAAACGGTGAAAACCTTGGGGTTAAAACGCCTGCACCAGACCGTGCGTCACCGGGAAACCCCGGCCATCGCCGGCATGATCCGGCAGGTCGCCTATCTGCTGGACGTGCGCCAGGTGGCCGAAGGAGAATAAAATGCGACTGGATGAACTCTTCCCGGCGCCGGGCGCCAAGCACCCCAAAAAGCGCGTGGGCCGGGGGCCGGGTTCGGGGAGCGGCAAGACGGCCTCCCGGGGCCACAAAGGCCAGAAGTCCCGGTCCGGGGTCAGCCTGAAGCCCGGGTTCGAAGGCGGCCAGATGCCCCTCACCCGGCGCATGCCCAAGCGGGGTTTCACCAACGCCCCCTTCAAGGCGGTCTTCACCGTCGTGAATCTGCGGGATCTGACCCGCTTCCCCGCGGACGCGGTGGTGGATGAAGAAGCCCTGCGTAATGCCGGGGTGGTGAAGAAGAAGGGTCTGCCCATCAAATTGCTGGCCAAGGGCGAGATCACGGTACCTTTGACTGTTAAAGTGCAGGCGGCCAGCCGCCAGGCCAGGGAGCGCATCGAGGCCGCGGGCGGTAAGGTGGAGGTGGGGTAATTGGCCGGCGGATTCGGTAATATCGCTAAAATTCCGGAGCTTAAGCGGCGCATCCTGATGACGCTGCTTCTCCTCGCGGTTTACCGCATCGGCTGTTTCATTCCCACCCCGGGGATCGACGCCGAAGCCTTGATGGCGTTTTTTGCCCGGCAGCAGCGCACCATCTTCGGTCTGTTCGATATGTTTTCGGGGGGCGCGCTGGAGCGTCTCAGCGTCTTCGCCCTGGGGATCATGCCTTATATCAGCGCGGCCATCATCATGGAACTGCTCAAGGTGGTGGTGCCGGCGCTGGAGAGGCTTTACAAGGAAGGGGAGGCGGGCACCAAGAAGATCAAGCAGTACACCCGCTACGGCACGGTGCTCATAGCTGCGGTCCAGGGTCTGGGCATCAGCGTGGCCCTGGAACAGATGGGCGGCTTTGAGGGCGCGGGCGGCGCACCCGTGGTGCTGCACCCCGGCTGGTCCTTCCGCCTCATGACCATCCTCACCCTGACGGCCGGCACCGCGTTCATCATGTGGCTGGGTGAGACCATCACCGAGCGCGGCATCGGCAACGGCATCTCCCTCATCATTTTCGCGGGCATCGTCGCCCGGCTGCCTTCCGCCATCATCAAGAGTTTTGAACTCATCAAGGCCGGAGAACTGTCCCCCCTGGTCATGCTGCTGCTGGTGGTGGGCATGGTCCTGGTGGTGGCTTTCATCGTCTTCGTGGAGCGGGGCCAAAGGCGATTGCCGGTGCAATACGCCCGCCGGGTGGTGGGCCGGCGCATGATGGGCGGCCAGACCACCCACCTGCCTCTCAAGGTGAACGTCTCCGGCGTCATTCCGCCCATTTTCGCTTCGTCCCTGCTCATGTTCCCGGCCACGGTGGGGAGCTTCATCCAGCATGAATGGGTCAAGTATGTGGTGGACCTCATGTCCCCGGGGAACCTGGGTCACGAGCTCCTCTATGTGGCCCTGATCATCTTCTTCTGCTATTTCTATACCGCGGTGACCTTCAACCCCGTGGATGTGGCCGAAAACCTTAAAAAATGGGGCGGCTACCTGCCCGGCCTCAGGCCAGGCAAACCCACCTCCGAGTATATCGACCGCATCCTCACCCGCATCACTTTGGGGGGGGCCCTGTATGTGGCTGCGGTATGCGTGCTGCCCACTGTTCTCATCGCCAGGTTCAACGTGCCCTTCTATTTCGGCGGCACGGCCCTGATGATCGTGGTGGGCGTGGCCATGGACACCATGTCCCAGATTGAATCGCACATGTTGACCCGTCACTACGAAGGGTTTATGAAAAAACGGATGGGCCGGGTACGGCGCTAAAAGGAGACGGCATATGAATCTGATCCTGTTGGGTGGACCGGGCGCAGGCAAAGGCACTCAGGCCAAGAAGCTCATCGACAAGTACCAGATCCCCCAGATTTCCACGGGCGACATCTTGCGGGCGGCTGTGAAGGAAGGCACCCCCATGGGCAAGAAGGCCAAGGAATTTATGGATGCGGGCCAACTGGTGCCCGACGAAGTGGTCATCGGTATCATCAAGGACCGCCTGGCCCAGGCGGACTGCAAGAAGGGCTTCATTCTGGACGGCTTTCCCCGCACCGTGCCCCAGGCCGAGGCTCTGGACAAGGTATTGGCCGGTCTGAGCAGCAAGATCGACCACGTAGTGTCCATCGACGTGGACGAAGAGGCCCTGGTGACCCGTCTGACCGGCCGGCGCACCTGCAAAAACGCCGCCTGCGGCCAGATGTTCCACATCGAGTACACGCCCCCCAAGAAAGCGGGCGTGTGCGACAAGTGCGGCAGCGAGCTCTATCAGCGGGATGACGACAACGAAACCACGGTGCGCTCCCGGCTGTCCACCTACAATCAGGCCACCAAGCCCCTGATCGACTACTACAGTAAGAAGGGTCTGGTCCGGCCCATCAAGGGCGTGGGCAGCATCGACGATATTTTCACCAAAATTTGCGGCATCCTGGGGCAGGCTGCCTAACCGGAACACAAGCGTCAACTGCCGGCCGCCGACGCGCAGGCCCCTTCTTGAACCGGCGGCCAGCTGTTGACCAGGTGATATGATTTTACTCAAATCCCCCCGGGAAATCGCCAGGATGGAGGTGGCCAACCGCATCGTGGCCGAGATCCTGGCGGAAGTGCGGGAGCATATCCGCCCCGGAGTGGAAACCCGGGAGTTGGACGAAGTGGCGGCGAAAAGCTGCCGCCGCCGGAAGGTGAAGCCGGCCTTCAAGGGCTACCGGGGCTACCCCGCCTCCTTGTGCATTTCGGTGAACGAAGAGGTGGTGCACGGCATCCCCGGCGCCCGGGTCCTCAAGACCGGGGACCTGGTGAGTCTGGACTTCGGCATCCTTTATGACGGCTTTTACGGCGACGCCGCGGTCACGGTGCCGGTGGGTGAGGTCAGCCTGCAGGCCCGGCGCCTGATGCAGGCCACGGAAGACTCGCTGTACGCGGCCATCGCCCAGGTGCAGGCGGGAGAACGCCTGTCCAATGTTTCCCACGCCACCCAAAAGGTGGTGGAAGGTGCAGGTTTTTCGGTCATCCGGCAGTTTGTGGGCCACGGTATCGGCCGCTCCCTGCACGAGGACCCACAGCTCCCCAACTTCGGCCCGCCGGGCCGGGGGCCGGTGATGCAAGTGGGCCTGACTCTGGCCATAGAACCCATGACCAGCGCCGGTTCCTGGGAAGTGCTCATTCTCCCCGACGGCTGGACCGCAGTAACTGCGGACGGTTCTCTGGCGGCCCATTTTGAACACACTGTGGCCGTCACCGAGAAGGGAGTCTTGATTTTGAGCCGGCTTTAAGCTATTATAATTAGGTTAAATTGGCTGCGCCGTCATGGGGGTGCGGCCTGACCACCTTATGGCAGCGGCTGGGTCACCGGAAGACGGCTGGCGCTGATGAAAGGCGCGGCCCTGAGGTGGCGGCCTTTGTTTTGCAGCCCGAAAGACGCGGGAGATGCCCAAAGAAGACGCCATTGAAGTGGAAGGCAAGGTCATCGAACCCCTTCCCAACGCCATGTTCCGGGTGGAACTGCCCAACGGCCACCGGGTGCTGGCCCATATTTCCGGCAAGATGCGCATGCACTACATCAAGATTCTGCCTGGAGACAAGGTGATTGTGGAGTTGTCCCCGTATGACTTGAGCCGGGGGCGCATTGTCTATCGGGTGAAGTAGGACAAACCATGAAAGTAAAACCTTCGGTAAAAAAAATGTGCACCAAGTGCAAGATCATCCGCAGAAAGCGGGTGGTCCGGGTGATCTGCGAAAATCCCAAGCACAAGCAGCGCCAGGGTTGATAGGGAGGGAAAGAATTGGCCAGAATCGCCGGCATTGATTTGCCCCGCCAAAAGAGGATCGAAATCGCCCTCACCTACATTTTCGGCATTGGCCGGACCACGGCCACGCGCTTGCTGAAAGACGCAGGGGTGGATGGCGCCATTAAGACCGCGGATCTGACGGACAATCAGATCACCGCCATCCGCCAGGTCATCGATACCACTACCAAGGTGGAAGGGGACCTGAGGCGCGAAGTCTCCATGAACATCAAACGCCTCATGGACCTGGGGTGCTACCGGGGACTCCGGCACCGGCGCGGCCTGCCGGTGCGGGGGCAGCGCACCCACACCAACGCCCGGACCCGGAAGGGCCCCCGGCGCAGCGTGGTGGGCAAACGGAAGAAGGGTTAAGGAGAGGTCATGGCCAAGCGACCGGCAGGCGGTAAGAAAAAGAAGGACCGTAAGAATATTCCCATGGGGGTGGCCCACATCAAGGCGACCTTCAACAACACCCTGGTCACCATCACCGATCCCACGGGGAACGTGGTTTCCTGGTCGTCGGCCGGCGTGCAGGGCTTCAAAGGCTCCCGCAAAGGCACTCCTTTTGCGGCGCAGCTGGCCGCCCAGGATGCGGCGCGCAAGGCCATGGAGCACGGCATGCGCAGTGTGGACGTCTTTGTCAAGGGACCGGGCGCCGGCCGGGAAGCGGCCCTCCGGGCCCTGCAGGCCACCGGTTTGTCCGTGAACCTGATCCGGGACGTGAGCCCCATTCCCCACAACGGTTGCCGCCCCCCCAAGCGGCGCCGGGTGTAAGCAAGGAGAACGGAAGTGGCCAGATATACAGGACCGAGATGCCGCCTCTGCCGGCGGGAGAAATTGGCCCTCTACCTCAAGGGGGACCGCTGTTACACGGATAAGTGCGCCATTCAACGGCGAAATTATCCGCCGGGCCAGCACGGCCAGGGCAGGGGCAAGATTTCCGATTATGGCCTGCAGCTTCGGGAAAAGCAGCGGGTCAAACGCATGTACGGGGTGTTGGAAAAGCAGTTCCGGAGTTACTTCGAGCAGGCCGAGCGCATGAAAGGGGTCACCGGCACCAACCTGCTGGTCCTTTTGGAGCGCCGTCTGGACAACGTGGTCTACCGTTTGGGGTTCGCCAACTCCCGGGCCCAGGCCCGGCTGTTGGTGCGGCACAACCATTTCCTGGTGGACGGCCAGAAGGTGAACATTCCCTCCTTCCTGGTCAAGCGCGGTCAGGTGATCCAGGTGGCGGAAGAGAAGCGCAAGCTGCCCCTCATCCTGGACGCCCTGGAGGCTTCGGCCCGCCGGGGCTGCCCCCCGTGGCTGGATCTCCAGAAGGAAGAGCTCAAAGGGCAGGTCAGCCTCTTACCCACCCGGGAAGATATCACCATGCCCATTCAGGAACACCTCATCGTGGAGCTGTACTCCAAGTAACGGATGAGTCGAGTCGATTTTTCCTGAACCTGCCATGGTCAACATCGCGGCCAGCCCTCGCCACCATGCCAGGGGGCCCTGCCCCGGGCCGGAGAAGGATTCCGAGGAGCCATGATTTACAAGAACTGGACCGAGCTGATCAGACCCAAACGCCTGGAGGTGGAGGGGGATTCCCACAGCTCCACCTATGGCAAGTTCTCCTGCGAGCCGCTGGAGCGGGGGTTCGGCATCACCATCGGCAACGCCCTGCGGCGGGTTCTGCTCTCCTCCCTCAGGGGGGCGGCCATCACGGGGGTGGTCATCAAGGACGTGTACCATGAGTTCTCCGCCATTCCCGGAGTCCTGGAAGACGTCACCGAGATCCTCCTGAACCTGAAGCAGGTGCGCCTGCGGCTGCTCTCGGACGGGGTGAAGACCATTCGCCTGGAAGCCCAGGGGGAAAGCGTGGTCACCGCCGGGGATCTGAAGACCGACGGCACGGTGGAGATCCTCAACCCCGAGCAGCACCTGGCCACCCTCTCTCCCGACGGCCAGATCAGCATGGAGCTGACGGTGAAGAGCGGCAAAGGCTACGTCCCCGCCGAAGCCAATAAGGACGAGGGGCAGCCCGTGGGCTTTATCCCCCTGGACGCCAGCTTTTCCCCCATCCGCAAGGTAAACTATGTGGTGACCCAAGCCCGGGTGGGCCAGCGCACCGATTACGACAAGCTCACTTTGGAGGTCTGGACCGATGGCAGTCTCTCCCCGGAGAACGCCGTGGCCTTTGCCGCCAAGATCTTGAAAGAACAGCTCACCCTCTTCATCAACTTTGAAGAGGAGCCGGAAAAACCGGAAGAGAAACCCTCGGAAGAAGTCCAGGTCTTCAACGAGAATCTCTATCGCAGCGTCAATGAACTGGAGCTCTCCGTGCGGGCGGCCAACTGCCTGCGGAACGCCAGCATCCGCTACATCGGCGAGCTGGTGCAGAAATCAGAGCAGGAGATGCTCAAGACCAAGAATTTCGGGCGCAAGTCATTGAATGAAATCAAGGAAATCCTCGGGGAGATGGGACTGGGGCTGGGCATGAAACTGGACACCTTCGTTCCCCCGGCGCAGGCTCCCGAGAGGAAGGAAGAAATCGCATGAGGCACTTAAAAGCAGGCCGGCGGCTGGCCCGTACCACGGAACACCGCACGGCGATGCTCCGCAATCTGGTGACCGCGCTGTTGGAACATGAACGGGTGGAAACCACCCGGGCCAAGGCCAAGGAAGCCCGGCAGTGGGCCGAACAGATCATCACGTTAGCCAAGCGCAGCGACCTGCACGCCCGGCGCCAGGCCTTGGCCGTGGTGCGCACCAAAAAGGCCATGGCCAAGCTCTTCGGCGAACTCAAGGAGCGGTTCCAGGACCGTCCCGGCGGCTACAGCCGCATCGTGCCGTTGGGTTTCCGCATGGGCGACGGGGCGTCACTGGCTGTGCTGGAACTGGTGGGCCGGCCGGAAAAGCTTCCCAAAGCCAAGAAGAAAAAGGCCGCCGCAGGTTGACCTGAAGGCCGGGGTGGCCCCGTCTTTTTTTGTGCACCCTGACGATCCCGGGTGTATTCCTGGGCCGGGCAGGGTGCTTTTTTTTGTTCCTGCAAGTGCAATGCCAGAAAAGAATTACTAAGGCGCGAGAATCTTTTTGAGACGCGGCTAACTATTAGAAATATATTAAGAAAAGCTTCACTTATAGTCAAATGTAATCAAAAATTGTGAAAATATGCTTGACATGCAGGTGATTATGGATTAACCTTCGCCCCAATCCGCAGTTCTTTGGCACGCCACGCGAGAGCCTGGCCGATTCGGTGGCTATCACCTTGATTAGCAGGGTCTAGCCGCCTTCAGAATTGTCCCATCACCAAGGAGGTTCTGGATGAAAAATCGGATAATCTTGAGTGGACTCATCATGTTGGCTTTGGTCCTCATCCCTTGTTGGGCCTTAGCGGTCCCCAGCAAGGGAGTCAATAAGAAGAAAAAGAATCCCACCACCAAGATTTCAAGCAAGTCCTCACAGAAAATCAACACCCAGTACAAAAGCCGTAGAAGCGCCCGGGAACAGGGCGATGTGGATGTGGGCGTACCGACTCGTGCCCAGACCATCGGCACCACCCGGTCCCGGGATTATTCCCCGGCCGTTACTCCCCGCACTTCCGGTTATGGGGTTTCGGAAACCAAACCGCTGATGCGGGTCATTCCCCAGCGGGACGGGCGTTTCCTCCTGGAGCCCATGAGCCCCAAGAAGCCCGAATCGCCGGCCTCGCGGCCTTCGTCCCACTTGCAGCAGGATAGGAGTCAGGCGGCCACCCCTCCCCGGTACAATAAATTTGAACCCTGGAATTTCTCCGACCTGATTCTCACCCGGGCCAAGGGCTATTATGGCACCCCCTACAGCATGGGGGGTAGCTTGAACACGGGGTCGGCCACGGACTGCTCCGGGTTCACCCAGTATATCTACCAGGGCTTTAAAATCGACCTGCCCCGTTCCAGTTCCGAACAGGCCCACGTGGGCAAGGCCGTCGCCTACTCCATGGATTTCTCCAAGATGCTCCCGGGGGATCTGCTCTTCTTCAGCCGGGGAGGCCGGTCTGTGGGACACGCCGGCATTTACCTGGGCGAAGGGAAAATGATCCATGCCTCCACGTATCGGACGGGGGTGACCATCTCCGATCTGCGGACGCCCTACTACCAGAATACGTTTGTGGTGGCCAAGCGGGTTTTCGAGGTCAAGTATCCCAAATAGCGGTGGTGCGGGGTGACCTGCCCGTCCGGCAGCATCTGGTCGCGGCCTTTGTGCGGTAACGGACGGCGAAGTCCGGAACATGGGGCCAAAGATTAGCTCCCCTGGTATTACCGCCCGCCGCGGGCAAGCCTTCAACCTGGTTCTCGTCTGCATATGCGGTGGCCCGTCTTGGACGGGCCGCTTTTTTTGGAAAAGGGCTCCACGAGCCAGGGGAGTTCTGCTCCCCCGGCCGACCTTGCCGGTCATTCTCAGAGTCTCCCATGTTTTTTCTGAAAAAACTGCTCTCTGCATTCCTTTTGCCCCTGAATCTGAGCCTGGCCCTGCTGCTGGCGGGGCTCATTTTGCTGTGGGCGAATTCCCGCTCGCGGGCCGGGAAACTCCTGATAACCGCGGGCACGCTGCTGCTGGTGTTGGTGAGCTACAACCCTGCGGTGGACCTGTGGCACGACCCCCTGGAAACGCGCCACCCTTTTTTGTCCGCCCAGGAATTGGCTGACCTGGCCGCGGGCAAGAGGGGGGCGCCCCCCCGGTGGGTGGTGGTGCTGGGAGGGGGGCTCACGGAAGCCCACGGGGTGCCCGCGGCTTCCCGGTTGTCGGAGACCTCCCTGGCCCGTTTGGTGGAGGGGGTGCGCCTGGTGCGCGAGTTGCCCCAGGCCAAGCTGCTGTTCTCGGTGGGGGAGGCCAACGAACCGGAGGTGCTGGCGGATCTGGTGATGAGCTTGGGGGTCCCCCGGGACCGTCTGGTTATGGAACACCAGACCCGGGATACGGGTGAGCAGGCCCGGGCATTGGCGCCTCTGCTGGGCCGTGACGCCTTCATCCTGGTGACGTCAGCCGTCCATCTGCCCCGGTCCGTGAGGCTGTTCCAGGGGCAGGGGCTGGACCCCATCCCCCAGCCGGCCGGCTACCTGGGACGGGGCCGGGGAGAATTCGGCATCTACCGCTTCCTGCCCAACAGTTTCGGATTGGTCCGCAGCGAGCGGGCCTGGCATGAGTATCTGGGGCTGGCGTGGAACTGGCTGTCCGGCACTTACTAGTAAAGGAAAGGGCAAGGTGGGAGGGGGCTCACTTCCGGCCTCAGGAAGCCTGGTTGGCAGACACTTCAGATTGAAAAATTCCCGAGCATTGCTTGACATAATGAAATTTGTCACATAAAATAATTATTTCAAAAAATTTACAGGCTTAACGCCAAGTTCCTACAGTTTGAGGATAAGGGTGCGCAGATGAAAAGGTATCTCATGACCCCCGGGCCCACTCCCGTGGCTCCGGAGACGCAGTTGGCCATGGCACAGCCTATCCTGCACCATCGTTCCCCCCAGTTCATGGAAATCCTGGGGAAGGTGCGGGAAGACCTGAAATATCTCTTCCAAACCGAACAGGAAGTCCTCATGTTCGCGGCTACCGGCACGGGCGCCATGGAGGGCGCGGTGGTCAACACCCTGTCCGCAGGGGACACCGCCCTGGTGGTGGACGGCGGTAAGTTCGGCGAACGGTGGACCGAGCTTTGCACGATTTACGGCGTGACGGTGGACCGCATCGCCGTTGAGTGGGGCCGGGCCGTGAACCCCCAGGATGTGGCGGCGCGCCTCAAGGCCAACCCGGCTATCAAGGCGGTCTTCGTCCAGGCCAATGAAACCTCCACCGGCGTCCAGCACCCGGTGAAGGAGTTGGCAGCCATCACCAAGAACCTGCCCGGCACCATCCTGGTGGTGGACGCCATCTCCGCCTTGGGCGGTTACGAGCTGCCCATGGACGCCTGGGGTCTGGATATCGTCGTGGCCGGCTCCCAGAAGGCCATGATGCTGCCTCCCGGCATGGCTTTTGCGGCTTTAAGCCCCAAGGCCTGGGAATTCGTCAAGACCTCCAAACTCCCCAAGTATTACTTTGACTTCGCCAAGCAGCTGAAGTCCCAGCAGAAGAATCAGACGGCCTACACCTCCGCGGTCACCTTGACCATGGGCCTGATGGAGGTCATGGGCCGCGTCCGGGCCATGGGCCTGGACAAGGTTTTCGCCCACAACCGCCGCCTCTCCATCGCCACCAAAGCCGCCATGAAGGCCATGGGGCTGGAGCTCTACGCCAAGGATAATCCTTCGGACGTCCTCACCGCAGTGCTGGCGCCCGCAGGCGTGGACGGCCAGAAGGTGGTGGGCAAGCTCCGGGAAAAGGGCATCTGGATCGCCGGCGGCCAGGCTCAGGCCAAGGGCAAGATCTTCCGCATCGCCCACATGGGCTTCATTGACGAGACCGATCTCTTGGGCACCATCGGCGGCCTGGAAGTGGTGCTGAACGACCTGGGGTATAAAGTTGAACTGGGCGTGGGCGTTAAAGCCGCCCAGACGGTGCTGGGAAAGGAGGCGGGCGCATGAAAGTCCTGATCAGCGACAATCTGCACGCCAATGGCGTCGCCATCCTGGAGGGGCACCCCAACATCGAGGTGGTGTCCAAGTCCGGCATGAGTGCGGATGAACTGAAAGAGGCCATCAAAGACGCGGACGCCCTCATCATCCGCAGCGCCACCAAGGTGACCGCAGATCTCATCGCCGGCGCTCCGCGCCTCAAGGTGGTGGGCCGGGCTGGCACCGGCCTGGACAACGTGGACATCGCCGCGGCCAGTAAACGGGGTATCGTGGTTATGAACACCCCGGGCGGCAACACCATCACCACCGCGGAACATGCCCTGTCCCTGATGATGGCCCTGGCCCGGAACATCCCCCAGGCCGCCAACTCCATGCGGGAAGGCAAATGGGAAAAGAAGAAGTTTCAGGGGACCGAACTATTCAACAAGACCCTGGGCATCATCGGCCTGGGCCGCATCGGCACTGTGGTGGCCGAGCGGGCTTTGGGCCTGCGCATGCGGGTCATGGCCTATGATCCCTTCATCACCCGGGAGGCGGCCACGGCCCTGGGGGTGGAGCTGGTCACCATGGACGAGCTCTTCGCCCGGGCCGACTTCATCACCATTCACACTCCCAAGACCAAGGAAACGGCCAAGTTCCTGAACCAGGAAGCCTTCCAGAAAATGAAACCCGGAGTGCGTCTCATCAACTGCGCCCGGGGCGGCCTCATCGACGATGAGGCCCTGATGGCAGCCCTGAAAGACGGCAAGGTGGCCGGCGCCGCATTGGACGTGTACGAGAGCGAGCCTCCGCCTGCGGAGTACCCCTTCCGGAACCTGCCCAACGTCATCTGCACCCCGCACCTGGGGGCTTCCACGGAAGAGGCCCAGGCCAACGTGGCCGTGGCCATCGCCGAGCAGATCCTGGAATTCCTGGTGTACGGCACCATCAGGAACGCGGTCAACGCCCCGTCCCTGAGCCAGGAGGCCATGGTCAAACTGAAGCCCTACCTGACCTTGGCGGAAGCCCTGGGCAGCATCCAGTCCCAGATGGCGGACGGGCCCATTCATTCGGTGACGGTGGCCTACATCGGCGATGTCTCCCACCTGGACACCAAACCCCTCACCCACAGCCTTCTGAAGGGCATGCTCTTTCCCATCGTGGGCGACGAAGTCAACTATGTCAACGCTCCCTCCATGGCAACCACCCGGGGGATTCACCTGAGCGAAGAAAAGATCGCCTCGGCTGAGGACTTTACCACTCTTATCCGGGTAACGGTGCGGGCCGGCAAAGAAGAGAACGTGGTGTCCGGCACCATCTTCGGCAAATATGAGCCTCGCCTGGTGCGCATCAACAAGTTCCGCCTGGAAGCCATCCCCGAAGGCCATCTGCTGTTCATCTACAATACCGACCGCCCCGGCGTCATCGGCGCCATCGGCACCACCATCGGCAAACACAAGATCAACATCGCCCGGATGACCGTGGGCCAGGAAAAGGAGCGGGGCCAGAACATCATCCTGCTCACCACCGACACGCCGGTCACTCCGGAATGCCTCAAGGATGTGCGGGCCCTGGAGCACGTGGCCATGGCCATTCCGTTGGAACTCTAAGAAAGAAAAAGTCTGGGGAGAACCAGGGGCATAAATCCCTGGTTTTCCTCATCCTGACCTTGACAAGCCCAGGGAGGGACCATGGCTGAATCTGACGATAAGGGATTCAAGGTCGAGGATCGCCGCTTCTTCCAGCAGAGCGACGAAGAGAAGGCTCGCATCCTGGAAGAGGAGGCCAGTCAAAAAGCCAAGATGCAGGAACGGCCTGAAGACGCGTCCCCCAGGCAGGAAGCTCCTTTGCCGGAAATCAATTTTTCGGCGTTCATCATCTCCCTCAGTTCCTCAGCCTTCATCAACCTGGGAGACATCCCGGATCCCTCCACGGGAAAGACTGTCAAGAACCTGCCCCTGGCCAAACAGACCATCGACCTCATGGGCCTGTTGCGGGAAAAGACCCGCAACAACCTGGCCGAGGACGAAGAAAAACTCTTCGACCACCTCCTCTATGAACTCAGGATGCGCTACATCAAGGAGGCGGGTTAACCGGGCCCACCGTGGACCAGGTCACGCGGCTTTGCCCCGCCAAGGTCAACCTCTATCTCAAGGTGATGGGGCGAAGGAATGACGGCTACCACAACCTGGTGACCGTGATGCAGCCCCTGTCTGTGGCCGACCGCCTTACCGTAACCCGCGGACAAGCGGGAATTACCGTCACCTGCAACCTTGAGACCCTGCCCACCGGCCAGGGTAATCTGGTGTGGCGCGCCGCCCAGGTTTTTGGCGAGGAACTGGACGCCAGGATTGCTGTCCGGCTGGACCTGATCAAGCGGATCCCTGTGGCCGCGGGACTGGGAGGAGGAAGCAGCGATGCAGCGGGGGCCCTGCTGGCCCTGAACCGCCTCTGGGACAATCCCCTGGATGCAACCGCCTTGCATCGCCTGGCCGCCCGTCTCGGGGCCGATGTGCCGTTTTTCCTCACCTTGGGCCCCCAGGTGGGCCGGGATATCGGCACGGACCTCACCCCCGTCGAACTGCCGTCCTTCTGGTACGTGCTGCTCAATCCGGGGTTCCGGGTTTCCACCCGCACGGTTTACCAGGGGCTGGATCTTGCGGCGCTGAAAGGCCGCACTCCCATCCTGGCGGACGATTTTGGCCGCGTGCCGCCCCGTGAGTGGGTGGGCAACGATTTGGAGACGGTGACCCTGGCCCTTTTCCCCCAGTTGCAGGATCTCCTGGAGGCCATTGCGGCCGCCGGCTCGGAGGCCTGGGGCATGTCGGGCAGCGGCCCCACTCTCTTTGGCATTTTCCCTTCGGCAGAGACGGCCATGGAGGCGGCCCGGGGCTTGCGCCGGGAATACGGCGGCTGGCTGGCCGTGGCCCGGGGTGTGGGGGCCGGCGAGCCCGAGGCGGCCTGGAAAGAGGCGGTATGGATAATCTGAAGATCTTCAGCGGCAATGCCAATCAGCCCCTGGCGGAGAAGATCTGCCAGTATTTGGGGATTCCTTTGGGCCAGGCCCTGGTGGACCGGTTCTCGGACGGCGAGACCTCGGTGGAGTTCCGGGAGAGCGTGCGGGGCAAGGACGTCTACGTAGTCCAGCCCACCAGCATTCCCGTCAACCAGCACCTGATGGAACTCCTCATCATGATGGACGCCCTGAAGCGGGCCTCGGCCGGCTCCATCACTGCAGTGGTCCCCTATTACGCCTACGCCCGCCAGGACCGGAAGACCGCTCCCCGCATGCCCATTTCCGCCAAGCTGGTGGCCGATCTCATCACCACGGCCGGGGCCCACCGCCTCATCACCATGGACCTGCACTCCGGGCAGATTCAGGGATTTTTCAATATTCCCGTAGATCACCTGTTCGCCGCGCCGGTGACCCTGGAGTATATCCGCCAGACTTTTGGCAACGATCCAGTGATGGTTTCCCCGGACGTGGGCGGCGTGGAGCGGGCCCGGGCCTTCGCCCGGCGCTTGGGCACCACGCTGGCCATCATTGACAAGCGCCGGGAAGGGCCGGTGGTCAAGGCCATGACGCTGATCGGCAATGTCTGGGGTAAAGAAGCCATTATCCTGGATGACATGGTCACCACCGGCTCCACTCTGACCATGGCCGCGGAAATTCTGGTGCGCCACGGCGCCCGTGCCGTGCACGCCTGCGTCACCCATCCGGTCATGTCCCGGAACGCCACCAGCAACCTCCAGGGCTCCCTCCTGCAAACCCTGGCGGTTACGGACACCATCCCCCTCACCCCCGAGGTGGCGGCCCTGGAGAAGATCAGGGTGCTGTCCGTGGCCCCCCTTCTGGGGGAGGCCATCCGCCGCATCAACCATCAGGACTCCGTCAGTTCGCTGTTTGTTTAAGGGCGGCCGGAGGGGGAGCCAAATTTCCGGCGGAATTGACTGAGATTCCCTGATTCTGCCGCCGCATCACCTTTCAGCCCGCGGGGCGCGAACGTGCATCTCATCGTTGGTTTGGGCAATCCCGGTCCTCAGTACGTCTATACCCGGCACAATCTGGGCTTCATGGCGGTGTCGGCTCTGTCCGAAATGTGGGGCATCAGCCTGTCAGACCGGAAATTTCCCGCAAATTGGGGGCAGGGCAGGGCGGGGGGGGAGCAGGTCATTCTGGCCCAGCCCCTCACCTACATGAACCTGAGCGGTCAGGCCGTCAGCCAGATGATGGCCTATTTCCGCCTGCCCCCCGATAATCTGGTGGTGATCCACGACGACCTGGACGTGCCCCCGGGCCGCCTGAAACTGACCCGGGGGGGCGGGCCCGGGGGCCACCGGGGCGTCATGTCCATCATCGTGGCGCTGGACACCCCGGATTTTCTGCGCGTGAAGCTGGGAGTGGGGCGCCCTCCTCCCGGTCTGCCGGCCGAAGCCTTTGTGCTGCGCCCTTATGCCCCGGAAGACCTGGAAGGGGCCGCAGCCCTCATAGACCGGGCCGTCCAGGCGGTGGCCGTCTTGGTGACCGAGGGATTGGCCGCCGCCCAGAACCGTTTCCATGGCGATCCGGAGGATGAGGGCAGGCACGGCCTGCCCTGAAAAGGGAAAATGGGGCTTGACCAGATTTTTCGTCACGAGTAGTATTGCCAACTATCTGCTCCTGTCAGCTCACCGTTCATGAAGGCTTCATCCGGCCGGCGCCTGCCTGCCACATCTCCCCCCGGCTTTTCCGCATCGGGCTTCTTAGTCATCACCGCGACCAGGGGGGTGAAAAAAATGCGGCCGGAGGGATCAGCCTGACCAGGGGAAGCAATAGGGCTTGCCCCCAAGCCGGGGCAGGGGGAAAATCCGCAAGGGGGAAGAAATTTTGAGTGATAAAAAGAAAGACGACGACCGGGAACGCCTAAGCTGGCGGGACATCGACCGCCGGCGGGAACGCCCGGGGGAGCGGGGGTCCGCGCCGGCGCGCGTCCCCCGCAAGCAGGCGGAGTGGGTGCGGAAGATGGCTTTGCGCCAGGCTGAAGCCCTTTTTAAAGGAAAGAAGGCTCTGCCGGAATACCAGACGGCCCTCAAGGCCTTGGAAGCGGCCCACGGCACCAAGAAATTTCCTGCGGTGGCCAGGAAATTTCTGGAAGAATACGGGCTTCCCGAGGAATGGGGTATTTTGACGCTGCTCCTGGATTTTCCCGATGTCGATGTGGTTCAGCAGGTGCTCAGGGTCATGGCCGGACTGGCGGGATCCCGCAGCCGGGTGGAGCAGCAGGGGTTCAAGGGGAAATTGAAGATCTGGGCTCTGACCGGTCAGGATCGGGAGTTGCGCCGCACGGCAGAAGATATCCTGGAAAATTTATAAAATAATATTTTACAAAAAATTAAAATTTGACATAATTAATTATATTATTTAAGAATTAGGAAAATGGTACCGACCCCTCCGCATCCCCAATCAGCGATAAGCACAAGGAGGTGCTTATATAATGGCAGATGCCGTTGATGAACAGGGCGAGGGAGTTCAAGAACCGGTCAGACAAGGCCCGCCGTCGGTGGCGCAAACTCTGGGTCTCGCCAGATTTAACCGGAAAGGAACTCCCCGGGGAGCTTCTCCCTCCCTGCCCGTCCCCAGCCTGCCCTCCCTTGAGGCCATCGTTACCGCGGATCCGCGCCTGTTGGAAATCCTGACACTGTTGCCCCGGTATGCCGCCACGGACCTGCCCGTCCTCATCAAGGGCGAGCCCGGCACGGGGAAGGAACTGGTGGCCGAGGCTTTGTGGGCTTTGAGTCCCCGGCGGGATCGCCTCTTCCATCGCCTCAACTGCGCCGCCCTGGCGCCGGAGTTGGCCCACAGTGAACTCTTCGGCCACCAGCGGGGCGCGTTCACCGGCGCCCAGCAGTCCCGCTCAGGCAAGTTCCGGCTGGCGGAAGGGGGTACTCTTTTTCTGGATGAAGTGGGGGACCTGCCTTTCAGTGTGCAGCCCCTGCTGCTGCGGGCAGTGGAGCAGGGTGAAATTGAGCCGGTGGGGGGGGACGGCGTCTGCCGGGTCAATGTCCGCCTCATTGCGGCCACCAACCAGAATCTGCCTCAACTCATCACGCATGGGCGGTTCCGGCGGGATCTCTACGACCGGCTGGCGGTCCTGGAGATTGACCTGCCCCCCCTGCGCCAACGCGGGGAAGACGTCTTCCTTCTGGCGCAGCATTTCCTGGAGGCCGAGGCCCGCCGGTATGAACGGCCGGTCATGGGCTTCAGTT
Organism: uncultured Desulfobacterales bacterium; assembly: GCA_964522695.1. Taxonomy (GTDB): domain Bacteria; phylum Desulfobacterota; class Desulfobaccia; order Desulfobaccales; family 0-14-0-80-60-11; genus VGSQ01. Next base: position 5,683 of record CAZFWX010000020.1, on the reverse strand, counting down.
CCCGGGCCTTGTCCCGCCTCCAGGCCTATCCCTGGCCTGGCAACGTGCGGGAATTGCGCAATGTCATCACCCGGGCGGTGCTTTTCTGTCCCGGAACGATGGTGGATGTCGGCGACCTCCTCTTCGCGCCCCAGCCGGCCGGGAGCTCCCTCCGGCCCGTGGTTATCCAGGTCCCGCCTGCCGCTCCCGTTTGGGGCCGGCCCGAGCCCCGGCAACCCGTAACTGCGGCTCCCTGCCGGCCCGTCTGTCCCCAGTTGGAGGGCCTTCTGAAGGAGACCCAGGGAAATGTCTCGGCCCTGGCCCGGCGCCTGCAAGTCTGCACCCGCACGGTGTATCGCTGGCTCAAGGCCTGCGGTCTGAATCCGCAAACGGTCCGGACCCAGGCCGGAGGAGAGTTCGCCGCCCTGGCCGCACCAGCCCCCCTCGCCGATCCTCACAGGGCCGGCAGGTGATCGCCGGCCACTGATAATTTCTGGCCACTCCTCCCCCCACCTTGGCCATCGCTTTTCCGGGAGGCGCGGGGACACGCAGTTATGGGGAAAATGCCTCAATCGCGGCAATTCTGCACATATTTTTCCACCACTTTTTCCTTGCTTAAATAATAGTCCTCCACCCAGACATGCAATTCTTCCTTTTGCGTTGTATTAAAGACATCCTGGTAGCCGAATGTTTCAATATTACCAGTAATTGTATCACCCTCTGCAGGTTCAAAACCATTGTATAATTCTAAAAGAGCATATCCTTTTGGCGTTTTGACAATGAAAAAATCACAATCTGACTTGTAGAGTACAACAGTACCCTGGACGGCATAGGCATAATTGAAACATAGTATCATAAAAAGAGTAACATTGACAATGATAGAAACTCTTCTCCGCACGTCCTTCCCTCCGATGATACGGGTTATTCCCCCTGTTCACATGGCAACGCAAATTTTCTTGGTAATTTTTCCTTTCCGCTATTACCAAGGCTGGCCAGCTGCGGTTACGCCTGCCGCCGCCTTGCCCATGACCGGCCCTCAGCAGGGGGCAGGGCTGATAAGCCTGATCATAGAATTAAGAAAATATGGTAACAAAATTCCGGGGGAAAGGGAAATCTTTCCCCAGGATGATGGCATGGGGGGGGTAGTGCTGCCCGGGGATACGGCTTCACGTTTTGCGGGGCGGCGGCGAACAGGGTTTGTCTGCCCTTGCCGCCCTGATGCTTGTGGACTGGTTGTGATCAGGGGGAAATTCCATTAAACTTTTGGCACTCCCGAATCAGTTTTCGGGGGGAAGGGTCGATTAATCGCTTGTAAACATGAGGGTCAAGGCTTTTTCGGAGGGCTGAAATGACTTCTGCAGCCGAGTTCCTGCCCATTGCCCAAGGAGAGCAGGGTATCGGTCTGCTCCCCGGCATGGCCAACCGCCATGGCCTCATTGCCGGGGCCACCGGTACGGGAAAAACCGTGACGCTCCGGGTTTTGGCGGAGCATTTCAGCCGCCTGGGAGTCCCGGTCTTTATGGCGGATGTGAAGGGGGATCTGTCCGGGCTCTGCCAGCCGGGCGGCGACAACCCCAAGGTGGTGGAACGGGTCAGGATCCTGGGGCTGGGCGATTTCCCCTATCAGGGCTACCCCGTGGCCTTCTGGGATGTGGAGGGGGTGCAGGGCCACCCGGTGCGCACCACCATCTCCGAGATGGGGCCTTTGCTGCTGGCCCGTTTGCTTAATCTCAACGACACCCAGAGCGGCGTTCTCACCCTGATCTTTAAAATCGCCGACGATAACGGCCTGCTGCTCCTGGACCTGAAGGACCTGCGGGCCATGGCCCAGTATGTGGGGGACAACGCCGACCAGTTCCGGACGCAATACGGCAACATCGCCGCGGCCAGCATCGGCGCCATCCAGCGCAATCTGCTGGGGCTGGAACAGCAGGGCGGCCACAGCCTCTTTGGCGAGCCGGCCCTGAACCTGGACGATTTCCTGCAAACCGCGGCAACGGGCGCAGGAGTTATTAACATCCTGGCCGCCGACAAACTCATGAACGCCCCCAAGCTCTATGCCACCCTCTTGCTCTGGCTGTTGGCGGAGCTGTTCGAGAAGCTTCCCGAGGTGGGGGACCCGCCCAAGCCCACCTGCATCTTTTTCTTTGACGAGGCCCACCTGCTCTTTGAAGATGCGCCCAAGGTCCTCCTGGAGAAGATCGAGCAGGTGGTGCGCCTGGTGCGCTCCAAGGGGGTGGGCGTCTATTTCGTCACCCAGAACCCCCTGGATCTGCCGGATACGGTGCTGGGGCAGCTGGGGAACCGGGTGCAGCACGCCTTGCGGGCCTTCACCCCCCGGGATCAGAAGGCGGTCAGGGCCGCGGCCGAAACCTTTCGGGCCAATCCCCGCCTGGACGTGGTTTCCGCCATTACCGAGCTGAAGGTGGGGGAGGCCCTGGTGTCGGTCCTGGACGAGAAAGGCGCGCCCACCCCGGTGGAACGGGCCTGGATCCTGCCGCCCCACAGCCGTCTCACGCCTCTTGCGCCGGGGGAACGGGACCAGGTGATCCGGGCTTCGGTGCTGTATGGGCACTATGAACGGCTGGTGGACCGGGAGTCGGCCTATGAAATCCTCAAGGCCAAAGCAGAGTCGGTACAGGCCCGGGAGGAGGAGCGCGGCGGCCCCAGGGGAAAGGCGCCCTCCGCTCTGGGCCAGGCTGGCGGGATTTTGGGGGACATGGCCAAAAGCGCGGCCCGCTCCATCGGCACCCAGATCGGCCGGCAGATCATGCGAGGCATTTTGGGGTCCCTCTTCGGCAGCCGGAAATCCTGAGAAGATTTTTTCAAGCCTTCCTGCCAGGCTTGAGCAATCCGGCCTCCCGGAAGGAGTCATCCAGCAGAACCTGGCAATAGCGGCAAAAGGCCAGGTTTATCTGATCCAATTTCTCCAGGTTGCTGGCAAAGCACATGAGGCAGCCCTCTTGCCGGCAATGCCCCAGGCCAAAGGTGTGCCCCAGTTCATGGAGGCTCAACTTGACGAGCCGGTTGAGCAAAACGGACTTGGGAGGCCTGGGGCCTGCTGCGCCACCCCGGGGCCGGAAGAGGGAGACGATGGCGGCCCGGCCTGACAATTGGGCCTCGCCGAAGACAAAGGTGAAGATGGGGATATACAAGTCCACTGAGGTGAGACCCAAGATCCGCCACAAACCTGGCTCATTGTGCGTTAACAGAAGTTCGAGGAGCTGCGTGGAGTGGTATTGCTGGCGCGCCGGATGGTAAGTACGGGCTGGCAACGGCATGGGCGCCAGAATCCGCGCCGGCAAGTCCAGGAACCTGGCAATGGCCGAGCGCAAGCGCCGGAGAATTTCCGGATCCACGGGGCCCAGGGCCACCAACCCTAAAAAAGGACGCGGTGGCATGTGGCGCCGGGGGCCATGGTCCTGGAAGCCGCATTCAGGATCAGGTTCAAGAGTGGAGTCCGTATCGTTTGATCTTCTGGTAGAGGGTGGTGCGGTTGATTTGCAGCACCTTGGCCGTACTGGAAATGTTGCCTCCTTCCGCCGCCAGCACCCGGGCGATGTGCTGGCGCTCCATCTCTTCCAAGGATAATCCTCCCCTTTCCCCCGGTCGCGTCTCCGACGTCACCACGGGCAGATCGTCCCGAGTGATCTGGCGGCCCTTGCTGATGACCACCGCCCGCTCAATGGCATTTTCCAGTTCCCGCACATTGCCCGGCCAGCCATAACGCCGCAGGGCCTCCAGGGCCTCCGGATGAATGGAGTCGACCTTTTTGTTGGTCTCGGTGGCGTAGCGCCGCAAAAAATGCTGAGCCAGCAGAGGGATATCCTCCACCCGTGCCCGCAAAGGGGGCACCTCGACATGGATAACATTCAGGCGATAAAACAGGTCCTGCCGGAAGGCCTTCTCCCGGATGGCTTCCGTGAGATCCCGGTTGGTGGCGGCGATGACCCGGAAATCGCTTTTTATTGCGACCGTGCCGCCCACCCGGGTGAATTCCCGGGTCTCCAGGACCCGGAGCAGGTCAATCTGCATCTTCATGGAGATGTCGCCCACTTCGTCAAGGAGAAGGGTCCCCGCATGGGCCATCTCCAGCCGGCCTTTTTTGGTGTATGTGGCGCCGGTAAAGGCCCCCTTCTCATGCCCGAAAAGTTCGCTTTCCAGAAGGTTCTCCGTGAAGGCCCCGCAATTGATGGCGATGAAGGGGCCGTAACAGCGGGGGCTCTGGGCGTGGATGGCCCGCGCCGCCAGTTCCTTGCCGGTGCCCGTCTCGCCGGTGAGCAGGATGGTGGCGTCGCTGGCCGCCACATTGACGATGGTCTCAAAAAGCTTTCGCATGGACGTGGACTGGCCCACCAGGTTTTCAAAGCGGGTCATGGCGGCCAGGCGGTCCTTTAAAATCAGGTTCTCCAGGGCCAGGGTCTGGAGGCGCACCAGTTTATCGATGGTCAGGCTCAATTCCTCCAGATCGAAGGGTTTGAGCAGGTAGTCATACGCCCCCAGTTTCATGGCTTTCACCGCGTCCGGGATGGCCCCGTGGGCCGTCATCATCACCACTGCGGTGTCAGGATCGATCTCCTTGATCTTTTCCAACAGGGTCAGCCCATCCATCTCCGGCATTTTGACGTCGATGAGCATAATGTCGTAGCGGTTATCCCGGGTCTTGGACAGGGCCGTGGGTCCGTCGGCCGCAGTTTCCACCCGGTAGCCGTCCTGATGCAGCCAGCCGCCCAGAGACTCTCGAATGCTCAGTTCGTCATCCACCACCAGGATGCTAATTTTTCTTTGCGCGGCCACGTTATTCTCCCGGTACGACCACGGGCAGACGGAAGGGAAACGCCGTCTCTTGGCCCAGGACACTGTCAACCTTCATATTATCCTTATTGTCCCCGATGATGCCAGAGATCACGGCAAGGCCAGGCCCCCAATCCTTAGCCAGCCTTCCTGCTGCGATAAAAGGGCCCGAAGATCTGGGAAAAGCTCTTCTGGGGGAGGACCGCGCCGGCATGGGGTTACCGCCGCAACGATGGGCCGAGAACCGGGTCCCGGGAAGAGCCGCCTGGCTGACCCTGGCCGGGACTTCGATGGCGCTTTGCCTTGATGCCACTATTAACACAACCCGTTCCCGGATGTCCATATGGCCGGTGTGGGCCCACCCCAGGATTTCCCGGGAAAAGTGACCCAGTCCCGCACGTGCCCGGGAGGGGCGGCCCTGACCAAAAACCGGGTGGACCACAGGGATAGCCGCGCCTTTCAGCGGCGTCGTCCAGGGCGTCAATGAATCACGGGCCTCTGCTTTTCAATTTCCCTGATAGCCCGGCGGAAAAATACCACCTTAGGGCTCGTCCGCGTCGTGCAACGCCGTTACCTGGGGTATTCCCCGGGGCGCCAGACGGGTCGACAGGTCGCCGGCGCGTTCCGAAGCGGCTTACCGCCAGGCTGCCAGATTGATTCGCGGTTTCTGCCGGTCTCACACAGGTTCAGGGTCAGGGCATCTCCTCCGCTCCGCGGATTGGGTGATCGTTCTTCATTAACCTGTATGCCAGGCCCTATTTTTCTGATATTTTTTATCAAAAACTTACATACGTACCGGCTTATGCCGCGTAATGAAAATGATGCACAATGAAAAAAGATGGAAGGGTTAACTTACCGGGCCGGACAGGAGCGCTTATGGGCAGGGAACGGATTCTGGTGGTGGAGGACG
>CAZFWX010000019.1:20979-31472 GCA_964522695.1 uncultured Desulfobacterales bacterium | reverse complement strand
CCAGGATTGATTCCAGGCGGTAAAGCGTGAGGCCGATGCGGTGGTCGGTGATGCGACCCTGGGGGAAGTTGTAGGTGCGGATGCGTTCGCTGCGGTCGCCGGTGCCCACCTGGCTTTTGCGCTCCTGGGCGATCTGCCGCTGCTGCTCCTGCTGCTTGAGGTCCAGGAGCCGGGCGGACAGCACCTTCAGGGCCTTGGCCTTGTTCTTGTGCTGGGATTTTTCGTCCTGGCAGGAAACCACGAGCCCCGTTGGCAGGTGGGTGATGCGCACCGCGGAGTCCGTGGTGTTGACGGACTGGCCGCCTGGGCCTGAGGAGCGGAATACGTCGATGCGCAGCTCCTCCGGGCTGATTTGCAGGTCCACCTCTTCAGCTTCGGGCAAGACCGCCACGGTGACGGCCGAGGTGTGGATGCGCCCCTGGGACTCGGTGACCGGCACTCTTTGGACCCGGTGGGTGCCGCTTTCGTATTTGAGATGGCTGTAAACCCGGTCCCCGGAGATGAGGGCGATGATTTCCTTGACGCCGCCCAGGCCGGTCGTGGAGTGACTCATGATCTCCACTTTCCAGCCCCGGCGCTCGGCCAGGCGGCTGTACATGCGGAAGAGGTCGCCGGCAAAGAGGGCAGCCTCTTCGCCGCCGGTGCCGGCCCGGATTTCCAGGAGCACGTTTTTTTCGTCGTTGGGGTCCTTGGGCAGCAAGAGAAAACGCAGTTCCTCTTCCAGGGCCGTCTGCTCTTCCTTAAGGCGTTCCACGTCCTCCCGGGCCAGGTCCCGCAGTTCCGGGTCCGTCTCATCTCTGAGGAGGGCCTGGCTGTCAGCGAGATCTTTTTCAACCTGCTGAAAACGGCGGAAGGTCTGCACCAGGGGGGTCAAACCCCGGTGGTCCCGGCGCAGTTTCTGATATTCGTCCCGGTTGCGGATGACCTCGGGGTCGGCCAGGCGCTCTTCCAGGGCCTGGTATTTTTCCTCCAGGACTTTCAGACGTTCGTGGAACATGGTCTCACAGGGGGAGAAATGCTGAAGATTTCTCAGCGATTTCCTTATTTTTAATAATTATACACCATTTATCCGGGGAGGGGCAATGACCGGCGGAGATTGGCAGGAAAGTCCGCTGAGAAAAGGTCTGAGTGGCGCCGGCATCTTGCCGGCAGGATGCCCAGGCTGGAAGCCCCCTGTCACCAAAGGAGGCGGGCGGGACGCCTGCCAAAAAACTGTTTGGCAAGACAGGACGCCGCCGGAGTTGATTTCATGGCCCCAACCCCGCCCCAGGACCGCAGCGGGGGTATTTGTGGTATTCATCTGGAAAAATGAATGGGATAGGCCAAAAATGTGCGAGCGCCCGCCGGAGAGGGGGCGCCCGCACTTTTCTTTTGGCGGCGAATCTTTTACCGCGACTTTCTAACCGTAACTTTCCTCGAATGCAGCCTCATCCTCGGGGGCCGCGGCCACCTTGGCCTTGAACATGCTCCCCAAGATGATGATGGCCCCCACGGCCAGGGCGATGCACATGGTGATGAAGCTCAGGGTTTCGAGCAGGCTCAGGCCGCCGGCGGACACTTCCATCAGCTGCAACTGGGTCAGGGACTTGGGGATGGCCAGGCAGCGGCTCACCGCCACGATGAGCATGATGGTGCCCATGACGATCTTGATCATGTGCTCCTTGACGTAGGTGGTGCCGATGGCCCCCAGCTGCACCCCCAGAAGCGAGCCAGCCAGGATGATGAGGGTGAGGCGGATGTCCACCATGCCCATCATGGCCCACTTGATGGAGCCGCCCAGACCCATGGCGAAGGCGATGACCAGTTCCGTGGCTGAGGCCACCAAGCCGGACACTCCCAGGACATAAATCATTCCGGGCACGCCCACAAAGCCGCCCACGGCGATGGTGGCCGCCAGCATCCCTGTGGCGAAACCGATGGGCAGGGTAAACCAGAAGGAGATGCGCACTCTCGCGGTTTTGAAGTTGATCATGGGCCACAGGTTGATCTTCTGGAGTTTCTTGGCCAAAGAGGTGACCTGCTCTGTGCCGCCGGTTTTGGCGATTTTCCAGGCGTCGTAGAAGACGTAGCCGCCCACCGCCAGCAGCACCAGCACGAAGGAGACGCTGACGTAGAGGTTGGAACCCGCCTCCCCCCAGCGGGAGAGAATGTATTCCTGGATCTTTATGCCCACCTGGACCCCCACCCCGGCGGAGACGGCCATGATCAGGCCAAGCTTGATGTCCACCTGGCCATACTTATAGCGCTTAATGGCCCCCACCAGGGCCTTGGGAAACTTGTGACACATGTTGCTGGCTACGGCCACCGCGCCCGGCACCCCCAGGCTCATCATGCCAGGGGTGAGCACAAAGGCGCCGCCAGAACCGATGAAGCCGCTCACCAGGCCGCCGATGAAACCGACGACGAACAGGAAGGCCACCGACAGGGAATTGAGGTCAACGAACTTGAGGCTATCTAAGGCGATGTCCGGCATTGTGTTGGCTCCTTTTCTTTAATATCCGCAATACTGAGCAGTTAGACATTCAAGCGCAGGCGAGGCCGGGGACGCTGACGCCGGACCGTCCGACGGGCCGCAGTGGGCCGGGGCTGGACCGTTTTCTTGGGCGCATGAATGCCCAGCAGTTCCCAGACATGATGAGAAAAGGTGCCGTGCACGAATGAAAATAAAAACGCAGTGGCAATGGGCAGGGCCGCGTACCAGCCACCTTGGGCGAATATCCCGGTGATGCGGCTGCTGTCGAAAAATACCGCGGCGTAGAGCGCAGCGGTGGCCACCCCGAATACTGCGGTCTTGGCCGCCTGTTTGACTTTCTTCTCCCCCGTTTCTCTGGCCATGGTCATTTCTCCTTGATCTCCGGTGACAGTGAAAACCGGCAGGGTCACTCCTCCGGTCAGGTCGGCCTCGGTCAATGCCGAGGCATTGATGACGAACTCGATGCGGCGCTTGGTGTTGTTCAACCGGTCCAGAACCTGGCGCACTTCGCCGAACTGCACCACGTGCTCAAAGCCCACACCGTGCCGGCGGGCCCGCGCCGCCAGGGCGGCCGCCGTGGCCCGGGCCTGTTGGCGGAACTGCCACCGGCGGTAGCGTTCCAGGGGATAATGGAAAATCCCGGCTGGAGCCGCGTCCGGCCCCACGTTCAGGGCGATGAGGTCGTATTCCAGACGGTCCGCCAGGTTGACAGCGTAATCCACCACCCCTTCACTGAAGCGCGGTTCGCGGCTCATTACCAAGATTTTCTTGTTTTCGCCGTCTCTTCTCGTGGGTCCCCGGGCGGTGAAGTCCTGGCTGGGGGGCCCGGCTTCGGACTCTTTTTCCTTGATCATCTTTGTGCCCATGGCTCCAACCCCTTGTTGGCCTGGCAGCGTCTGCCGAATTTTTCTGAATGTTTTCCAATACAAGACGCATGCCAATTCTGGGCGATAGGTAACAATATGAAATTATTACAAATTAATAGATGGCCCTGAATCTTGAAGCTTAAAAGATGTTGCAATATGCAATGAGAAAAAATTGATAAATATATTTTAGAGTAAACCTATGTAGTTAGCTGTTATTGCAGGCCAGCCGTCTCAAGTGTTGCATTGTGCAATGCATGACAATCTGGCGTCAGATAATCGCGATTATTAGTAAACTTATTGAATTATCTACAGATATTGACCTTCCATCCTTGTTTTTCCGGGAGTTTTGCCATACAATCGTTTCATCCTGTTATTTCATCCCCAGGAAGGGGGACCTGCATGTTTTTCCGGAAAACCGAAGAAGAGCGGCCCAAACCCAGCGCCGAACTGCAGGAATTGCGCTCTGCCCTGACGGCGGCCAATCTGCCCGAGCCTGCGGCGTCAGTGGCCCGCAAGGAACTGGAGCGCCTGGACAGGACCGACCCCAGCCTGGCGGAATACACCATTGGCGCCACCTATCTCGAGTTTTTGCTGTCCCTGCCCTGGCGCCAGGCCAGCGAGGATAATCTGGACCTGCGCCACGCCGAGCGGGTCCTGGAGTCCGGGCACTTCGGGTTGCGGCCTGTCAAAGAGCGGGTCCTGGAGTACCTGGCCGGACGCACCCTGTGCAGCCTTCAGACCGCCCGGGTCATGGTGGTGGATGACGAAGCCATCGCCCGCCAGAACCTGGAATACATCCTGCGCAAGGACGGCTACCTGGTGGACACCGCGGCCAGCGGCGGCGAAGCCCTGGAGAAGCTTACGGGACAAGATTTCGACGTCATTCTCACGGATCTCAAGATGGAAAAGATGGACGGCCTGCAGCTCCTGGAGGCCGCCAAGCAGGTGGCCCCGGCCACGGACATCGTCATGATCACCGGATACGCCACGGTGAGCACCGCGGTGGACGCCCTGCGCAAGGGCGCGGCCCACTATCTCAGCAAGCCCATCAACCTGGACGAACTGCGGGGCACCGTGCGGGAGATCGTGGGGAAAAAGCGTCACGTGCAGCTCTCCCAGGGGCCCATCCTGTGTTTTGCCGGCCCGCCGGGCACTGGCAAAACCTCCATCGGTCAAGCCGTGGCCGAGGCCCTGGGCCGCCGCTTCGCGCGCCTGTCGCTGGCCGGCTTGCGGGATGAAGCGGAACTCCGGGGCCATCGGCGCACCTACGTGGGAGCCATGCCCGGCCGCATCCTGGCCGAGCTGCGCCGCCTGGAGGTGAACAACCCCGTCTTCATGCTGGATGAAATCGACAAGTTGGGGCAGGACTTCCGGGGCGACCCGGCTTCCGTATTACTGGAAATCCTGGATCCGGAGCAGAACCGGAAATTCGTGGACCACTACCTGGATATCCCCTTCGATCTGTCCTCGGTAATGTTCATCGCCACGGCCAACGTGGTGGAGAGCCTGCCGGCCCCCCTTTTAGACCGCCTGGAAGTTATCACCTTCTCCGGTTACACCGAGCGGGAAAAGCTAGAAATCGCCAGGAAATACCTGCTCCCCCGGCAACTCAAGGCCCACGGCCTGGCCCACCTGGCGGTGGAGGTGACCGACGCCGCGGTGACCAAGGTCATCCGGGACTACACCCGGGAGGCGGGTCTGCGCCAATTGGACCGGGAGCTGGCCTCCATCTCCCGCAAGCTGGCCCGGGTTTGTCTCAAGGAAAAGCCCGCGGCGGGCGCCATCGTGGTGGACGAAGTCCTGGTGGAGCGGCTCCTGGGACCGCGCCGGTTCACCCACGAGGCGGCGGAGGCTGGAACCCGGGTGGGCGTGGCCACGGGCATGGTCTGGACGGAATTTGGCGGGGAGATCATCTTCGTGGAGGCGGCACGCATGCGGGGCAGCCGGCAGCTCATCCTCACCGGCTCCCTGGGCGAAGTCCTGCGGGAATCAGCCCAGACGGCCCTGAGTTACGTGCGCAGCAACGTTAAGGCTCTCGGCATTGATCCGGATTTCTTTGCGGACAGCGATATCCATATCCATCTGCCCTCGGGGGCCATCCCCAAGGAGGGGCCCTCTGCGGGGGTGACCATCGCCGCGGCCCTGATTTCCCTTCTCACAGGCCGGGCGGCGCGCCCGGACGTGGCCCTTTCCGGGGAGATCACCCTAAGCGGGCGCCTGTTGCCGGTGAGCGGCGTGCGGGAAAAGCTTTTGGCCGCGCAGCGGGCCGGCGTCAAGACGGTGATCTTTCCCCAGGCCAATGCCGTGGATGTGAACAACGTGGAGGACGAGGCCCAGGAAGGGCTGAAGATCATCTTCGCGGCAGAAGTTCAGGATATCTTGAATCACATCTTCGCTTAAAGCGACAGGTCCTTCATCCGGTGAATCATCCGTTAGGACGGGCTGCTGCGGGGAATTATCCGGGGCCGGGGCTGGGGTCCCCTGAAACGACGCAGTTTCCTGGTTGTTCTGGCGGCCGTGGTCATCGCCCCGGGCATCGGCGCAATCCTGCCGCGGGCCTTTTTGCCGTTCTCTTTTGGGGACAACCATGGGGGTTGGATCTTTGACCCGGAATGGGAATTTACCCTCAAACAAATCTCTCCCTGAGCCGGAGCAAGGATTATCTGGAAGAATAGGTCACCAACGAATTGGGGACCAGCAATTATCAGAAAGATTTTTCCCGGCTCCGCCGCCTGGCCTCACCGTGGGCGATTCCCATACCCAGGGGAGATCGCTCAACCTTAATGAGGGCAATCCCCAGGTGGCCTGGTTCATCAAACCGCTCAGGCGGCGGGGGTGCGAATCGGCGTTTCTCCGGCAAGCGCCACGCCGGAAATTACCTTTTTGCAGCAGACTCAATCCGTGATTTTTCCGGGAATCCCCGGCTTGGCCCACTGATAAAAGAGAAAACGGGCCTGGAGGGGAAAAATCCGGATGCAGCCATGGGAGGCGGGGTAGCCAGGCACGATGCCTTCATGGATAAAGTAGTCGCCGCCAATATTCAGGGCATAATCCATGGGCGCCTGTTCAAAGAGACTGGAGTAATGCACTTCGTCCATATAATGGACCCGGAATTTTTTCAGAGGCGTGGATTTGCCGGTTCCGGAAGAAATGGGCAAGGTGTATTTCAAATTGCCCCATTCATAGAGGCCGAGATACTGCCGGCGGCGATGTATCAGAATGTATTTTTCATGCTTGGCCGCAGCGGTCAAAAATTCCGGCAGAATTTTCGGCTCGAGGGTTAAGTCGAGGGGAATGAAAAATTTCGTCTTATCGGTGCTCATATTACCGGGCCCCTTGACAGCCAACAAATAATGAGTGCCGTTAATAAGAGCAATCCTGTCCATCGCCGGAATAGGCTTTTTCTTTAAAGAAGGTATGGAATAGACGAATGACCGGATGGTTTCACCATCATTTAGCGAAACTTCTACACAAGGCACACCCCAAACGATTTCTATTTCCCCCGTCGTCATTCTTTTTTGTTGAGCCAGTTCCCGATAAATAGGATTATTTTTGTCAATACCTTGAGATAGAACGGGCGGACTCCAAAGTAACAATGATATTACTGCACTAATTAACAAAAAGAGTGCTCTCATATTCCCTCTTATTGGGTTTTGGTACGAATATGAACCTGTGGCAACAATCTCGAACGCCCGGCGCTCCTGGCACTACTGGGAAATTCGGCCTTTTCTGGGGCGAACCCCTTTGAGGAACCAGAACTCCCAGAGCAAGACCAAGGACAGATGGCTTGTGCCGTGCATTATATCATCTGTCCTGCTCTTGACAAACTTCTCAAACAAATGTTGATTGCCGCACCGGCGGGTCTTTGGGTGTAACTTCTGAGGCAGGTGTAATATGAGGGTGGCTCACTGCCTTTAAGGGTCAATCGTTACGTTTTCTAAAAATTCCCTCCTACCTCACTGAAACCTCACCCCAGCTCATAGGGTTTTTGTGTTTGCTGGAGTCAGACCAGATCGGTACCAAAGAGTCCGGTGGCCTTGGTATTTTGGCCAACCGCGCTGCCGTGGGACCGCAGGCTAAATCCCCGCACAATTTTTCTAACGCCAAGCCGCGGGCGCGGGCGGGCTAGCGCCTGGCCTTCACCACCAGGATGGCGCAGGGGGAGTAGCCGATGACCCGTTCGGTGACGCTGCCCATGAGGAGTCTCCTGAGACCGGTGCGGCCGTGGGAACCCATGACGATAAGGTCGGCCTGCCTCGCATCGGCGGCTTCAACGATGGCCCGGTAGGCCGACCCCTGGTAGACGCGGGTGTGGCAAGTTAGACCCTGGGCCGCGGCCTGGCGCGCGGCGTCGCGCACCAGCTTTTCCAATCCCGCCAGGATTTCCTGGGCCACGTCAGGCACCTCGTGGGCAAAGCCGGGAGGGGCGTCCAGCACAGACACCGCCAACAGTTCGCCCTGCCGGTCACCCGCCAGGGCCAGAGCCCGGTTCAGGGCCTCTTTGCTGAAACGGGAGCCGTCCAGGGGGCAGAGGATGCGCTTAAGCTCCACCTTGGCCTCCAGGGGCACCACCAGAACGTCAAGGGGGGCGTAGCCGATGACCCGGGCCACGGTGCTGCCCATCAGGGCCTTACCGGGCCGGGCTGAACCCTTGCGTCCCATGACAATGAGGTCGCAGCCCCGCTCCCTGGCAAGGTCCACCAGCCGGGCGTGGGGGTCTCCCCCCAGGGCCACGGCCTCCATGGGGCGGCGGTGGTGGGCGGCGATGCCCTGGGCTTTTTCCAGGGCCCGGGAGGCGGATTCCAAAGATAAGGGAGGCATGAGTTTGCCGCCCCGGCCAGCCGGCTGGAGAGGCGGCGCCACCGCGGCGACCACAAGTCCGGAGGGAGCCAGGCGGCAGGCTTCTTCCACGGCATGCAGGCTGGCCAGGGAGCCATCCACCGCCACCAGGAGATTCTGATAGGAAGTGAGCATCGCCGGTATCTTAAATCTTTCCGGCTTTCAATGCAATCCCGGTTCCATCCGGCCGCGGCGATAGGCTATTGACATTTGCCAGTTTTTCCCCGATTTTATGACAATCAGAGAAGATATGTCCGCAGCCGGATTGGCCGCGGCCTGCATGGGAGGTTGCCGATGCCCCAGTGCCCCAAATGCCAGGCGGTGTACCAGGAGGGCCAGCGTTACTGCGATCAGTGCGAAAGCTACCTGCTCCATCCGGAACAGGGGAACATTCTCTGCCCGGAATGCGGCGTGCGGGTGGCTCCGGGACAGGAGTTCTGCCACAAGTGCAATGGCGCGCTTCCCGCCAGCGCTCCCGCGGGACAGGCGGCTCCATCTCCCAAGGCCCCGGAGGCCCCACGGCCCGCCCCGCCTCCACCAAGACCGGCGCCGGCTCCGGAGCCGCGGCAGGCTGGGGGCAATCCGGGCTCCGGACTGCCGCCGTGGGTCTATATCACGCTGGGAGTGATGGGGACGCTGATCCTGGTTCTGGTGGCCCTCCTGCTGATGCGCATTCCTGGCCTTATGCCCGGGCCCATGGTGGCCCCTACGGTGGCGCCGCCCGCAACTCAGCCGCTCGCGCCGCCCACGGCCCCGCCGACGGCGCAGCCGGTGCAGCCCGTCAAGCCGTCCGAGGCCGAGCCAGCCAAGCCGCCTGTGCCTGAGCCAACGAAGCCGCCCGCGCCGGATGAAGCCAAACCGGCTCCACCGGAGACCCCGCCGGCCCAGCCCGCCAAACCCGAAGCCGGGGAAGTGAAGCCTGCGGCTCCGGAGCCGGCGGAACCCAAGCCGGAGCCCCCCAAAGAAGAGCCGCAGGAGGCTTCCCTCGAGAAACAGCTGGAAGAAACCCTGAACACTCTGCGGGAAGCCCAGATGAAAAAGGACATCGTCCTTTACCTGAGCTGTTACTCGTACTTATTCCCCAACCTGGAGCAGAAGCGCAAAGACGCGCTGAGATACTGGGAGAAGTTCACCTTCGCGCAACTCATGTACTCCCTGGAAGACGTCAAGGAGATGGGGGAAGACCGGGCCTACGCCAAAGTGACCTGGGAAATCCAGGTCCAGGGGAAGGACTCCGACGAACTGGAGGATTCCACGCAGATTTTCCGGGTGGGGTTCTCAAAGGAACTGGGCAAATGGCGCATACGATCCTTGAAGGAAGTGGAAGAATGAGGCAGAAGGCCAGGCCCCATCATTTTGCCCTGTCACTGGCAGGTTTTGGAGCGGCGCTGATGCTGTTGATCTTGTCAGCCGGCTGCGAAACCACCCGCAGCGCCCTGGCGCCTGCGCCGCCTCCGGTCAGCTACGTGACCCCGCCCACCACCTACCTGCGCGCCTGCCCCAGCTACGGGGATGAATGCCCTGTGGTCATGCAGGTTTACGCCGGGGACCGGGTGGAGGTGCTGGACAAGAACGACTATGGCTGGGGACGGGTCCGGCTGGAGCGCACCGGCGCGGAGGGCTGGCTGCCCCTGGACCTGCTCAGCCCCAGCCCCGTGTCCGCCATGTTTTATGTGGCCGCGACCGCGGAATCCCTGCGGGAGTGCCCGGAGTACCATTGCCGCTCCCTGGAGGAACTGCGCCGGGGCGACCAGGTGGAAAAGCGGGATCAGAACGACAAGGGCTGGTGGCGGGTGCGTTCCCAGAAAAGCGGCAAACTGGGCTGGGTCCCGGTCCTGTCCTTGTCGGCCCAGCCGGGGCCGCCCCTCTATTACGTGACCATCACCAGCCTGGCCTTGCGGGCCGGGCCCGGCGTGAGCTCCCGCCTGCTGGGCAGCCTGAACTTCAATGAGCAGGTGGAAGTCCTGGGCACCAGCCCCGGCGGCTGGGCCAAGGTCAAGGCCCTGCACCGCCAGCTCACCGGCTGGTGCGCCGTCACGTATCTCGAACCCGCGCCCGCGCCGGCGCCCCGGCCGGTGCCCCGCAAGCCCAAACCTGCGCCCAAGAAGGTGGAACCCTCGGGCGAACCGAAAGGCGAAACCAAACCCGAACCCGACGAAACGCCACCCGACAAAGGCGCTCCCCGGGTGATGTGAGGATAATAGGGGGGCTTGGGGGAGGGGGGGAGGGGGGGCGCCCCCCGCCCCCCCCCCCACACACCCCCCCCCAACCCCCCAAATTTTTAATGGGCGGGGGGGGCCGGGGGGAAGGTGGCC
>CAZFWX010000019.1:6589-20969 GCA_964522695.1 uncultured Desulfobacterales bacterium | reverse complement strand
GCCAGGGGGCGCGCCCCCTGCCCCCTCCCTCAGACTCCCTCCCCCAACCCCTTAATGTTTTCAGGTCCGGGGAAGCCGGGACGAAAGTTCCGCCTTCCCCGGACCTCGTTAAGCGGGCCGGGAGGGGGGTGGGCGGAGGGAACAACGGGAATGCAGGCGAGGGCGCCTGCTCTACTCCCCGGCCCTCCCCCCACAAGAATAACCTTGTCACCGCCGCACCTGCCGTTTCAGTCGCCAGCGGCGCCACCAGCGGGTGAGGGAGGTTGCGGCCGGAGCGGCCAAACTTGCCTGCCACTCGCGGTTAAAGAACAGTTCCAGGACGTGCGCGGACCGGTGGCCGGCCCGGGCGAACATGGCCCGGCAGGAGGCGCAGTAGGTGAGGAGATCCCGGCTGGCTTCGGCCAGGCGAAAGTCGGTCATACGCCGGGCCAGGGCCGCGTCCACCACGGGCACCATGCCCCCGGCGCCGCAGCAGATGCTGCGCCCGCGGTGGTGGGGCATCTCTTCGAGTTGATGCCCCGCCTCCCGGATGAGGCGGCGCACCGCCTCCTGCACCTGGGGCATGTGCCGCGCCCCGCAGGCGTCCTGGACCTGGAAGACCTGGGTTGCGGGGCCGTCGGCCGCTGGCGGCGGCCCCTGCTCCAGCATCACCTCGTAGAGCGAGCGCGCCGGAAATTCAGGCAGGAATTCCTGAAAAATGAGCAGGCAGTGGGTGCAGGCGGCGATGACTTCCCGGGCCCCCAGGCGGATGAGCTTCGTTGCCACTCCTTCCAGCACCTCCGCGAAGACCTTTTCCTCTCCCAGAAAGTGGCTGGGCGCGCCGCAGCAGTTGAGCATGATGCCGGTGAGGGGCAGGTTCTGGCGCAGCCAGTTGTAGGCCCCCCGCACCAAGTGCGGACTGTAGCCCGGCAAAGAGCAGCCGGGGAAGAAGACGCGGTCGGCTCGGCCTGCGGCCGGGTCCGGCAGGGACAGGGCGAAGGCAGGCGATGTGCCCCAGCGCACGTAACTCTGGATGGGCCGGTGCTGGGGCAGAGGCCCCTTTCCCTCCGCCACCAGTTGCCTGCGAAAGTCCAGGCAGGCCTCGCCGGCATGCAGGTCCTGGGGACAGACGGCCTGACACAGGCCGCAGTAATGGCAGGAGTAGGGCAGCCGGGGAAAAGTGAGGCCTTCGGTTTGCAGGCGGCGCACCAGGCCCTTTTCCGTGGCGGGGTGTTCCTCCACGTAGGCCTGGAGGAAGGTGCAGTTATTGACGCACTGGGAGCAAACGCAGGTAAGACAGCGTCCTGCCTCTCGCTCCGCCTGGGCGTCAGTCAGCCCCAATTCCACCTCGGCCTCAGGGCGCGCCAGCCGGGCGGGCATTTCCAGGTCCGGCATCTCCGGCCGGCTGGCGCTCGTAACGCCGGTGGTGTCCACCACGAGGCCGGTGGCGCGACTGGCCAGAGGGGGCAAGATTGCGGGCAGGGGCGTGCCCTGCACATAATGGTGCATCGCCACGGCGGCCCGGCGGCCTGCGGCAAAGGCTTCCACCGCGGTCCTGGGGCCGGTGGTCAGGTCGCCCCCGGCAAAAACGCCGGGGATGGCTGTGGCCAGGGTTTCCGGGTCCGCAACCAGGGCGCCCTCCGCAGAGACCAGGGGAACGCCCAGGGATTTCAGGTCCGCCCTTTGTCCCACCGCGGTGATTACAATGTCCGCCTCATGGCGGTTAAGCCGGTCCTCGTGATACACGGGGGCGAAGCGCCCTTCGGCGTCAATGACCCGAGCCACAGCCTTGAGGGTGAGACCGTCTACCCGGCCTCCTTCCCCCCCAATCTCTTTCACGCCCCATCCCGTCAGGATGTTTACGCCTTCAGCCTCGGCCTCTTCGACTTCGGCAGCAAAGGCGGGCATTTCTTCACGTGATTCCAGGCAAATCAGGGTAACCACCCGGGATCCGCCACGCCGGGCGGTGCGGGCCGCGTCCACGGCCACATTGCCTCCGCCGATGACGGCCACCCGTTTCCCCGCCACTGGATTCTGCCCGAATTTAAAAGCCTTGAGGAAGCCGAGGCCGTCCAGGACGCCGGGCAGATCTTCTCCGGGGATGTGGAGTTTGAGGCTCTTGGAGGCTCCCAGGGCCAGAAAGACCGCGGCGTAATCCCGGCATAAGTCCTCAAGCAGGACATCCCGGCCCAGCCGGGTGTTGAGCCGCACGTCCACCCGCAACTGCTCCAGAAAAGCGGTTTCCCGGTCGATAACCTCCGGAGGCAGCCGGTACGCGGGGACGTACCAGCGCAGGGCCCCGCCCAGGGCGTTTTCCGCCTCGATGAGCGTGACGCCGTACCCCAGACGCCGCAGTTCCAGGGCGGCCATGAGCCCCGCGGGCCCGCCCCCCACCACAGCCAGGCGTTCCGGCCGGTCCGGTCCGGCCGCGACATCAAGCACGGCCTCGGGGTGCCGGTCCGCCAGATAACGCTTAAGGGGCGCGATGGCGATGGGCTCATCCACCCGGCCGCGGGTGCAGGCGGCTTCGCAGGGGCGGCTGCAGATGCGGCCCAGGATGCCGGGAAAGGGGCAGCGGCTCAGGACCTGGGCCAAAGCCCCGTCCAGATCTCCGGCCTGGAAGCGGGCGAGCTTTTCCCGCACCGGGATGTCCAGGGGACAGGCCGCCTGGCAGGGCGGCGGCTCCTCGCCGATGCACCGGGACAGGATTTTGTCGCACCAAGTCATGTCAGTGGTAGGCATAGCTTTCAGGAGCGGTCCAAGAATTGTCTGGTTAAAGGTCTTCCTCGGCCTGCGTCCCCCTGATTTTCCTGTAGAGGAACGGGGCCAGGGTGGCGATGACCACCAGGGCCGCGCCCAGCAGGAACTGCCAGGTCATCTTCCCCTGCAGCAGGTCCAGGACGTTGGCGGAAAAGTACACGTATGCCACGGTCATGGGAATCATGCCCAAGAGGGTGGCCAGGTAATATCCCAGGAAGGAAACCCGGGTCAGGCCGAAGGCATAGTTCAGAAGAAAATAGGGGAAGATGGGGATGAGCCGGGTGAAGGCGACGATCTTCCACCCCTGGGCGGCCACCTTGTCGTCCAGGTGTTCCAGGCGGCTGCCGGCCAATTGGGCGGCCACCCAGTCCCGGGCCAGATAGCGGGCCACGAGAAAGGCCGCGGCGGCTCCGGCCGAGGAACCGATGGTGGTGTAAACCACGCCCCAGAAAGGGCCGAAGAGGATGCCGCCGGCCAGGGTGATGGGAAGGCCGGGGAGAAAAAGGGGCGGGGCCAGGGTCCAGACGGCCAGGTAGATCAACGGAGCCCAGAGCCCGAAGGCGGCGATGGCCTGGCGCAGGCGTTCCTTTTCCAGGTACTGGCCCAGTTCAAAATAGCGCACCCCCCAGACGGCACCTGCCAGGAAGACCAGGAAGACGAGGGGCCGCAAAAATGAGGCCCGGGCGGCACCCGGGCCGGATGGGCAAGCAGTTTCGGACACGCAGCAATCCCTAGTGAGATTGTCATTGAGGGAGGGGATAAACGTTAGCACACCCTCCCTCGGGATGCAATGGTGAGGCCGCTGCGTCTCACCAGATGTTCACCATCGATTCCGCCCGGTGCTCCCGGGCGCACTTGGGACAGAGACGCCGCAAGACCTGTTTCCCCATGGCGGCGTCGCTCCGCCCGGAGACATAGCTGAGATAACGGGAGGGCGCAAAAGGCGCGCCGCAGATCTTGCATTTGGGGGTCTCGAGATGGTTCAGCACCGTGCCGCAGAGCTGCACCTCCCGGTAATCCGGATCTTCCACATAGCGGATAGCCTGGGTGGGGCAGGCCAGGGCGCAGGCGCCGCAGGCGATGCAGCGTTCCTGGGCTCGGGGGTAGTCCGTCAGGACCCGCTCTGTGGTGGTGATCTGGGTAAACTTTAAAGCATAGACCTGCATATTGTCCCGACAGACCCGCTCACAGGTGCTGCAGCGGATGCAGACGTCGCAGCGCAGGCAGCGGCTGGCCTCCTTGACGGCCTGATCTTCGGAGAAGCTCAGTTCAATGGGCTCAAAGCTCGTGCGCCGCTGCTGAAGATCCAGCATGGGCGCAGCCGTGCGGTGATTGGCGGTCTTTGCCGCGGCCGGAATGACCTGGAAGGGGACGCGCCGCCGTTTCTGGAAACGCACCCGGGGTGGAGGGCCGGAGGCGCCGGAGAGGAAGTGGTCGATTTCCACGGCCGCCTGTTTCCCTGCGGCGATGGCATCCACCACCGTGGCCGGGCCGGTGACCGCGTCGCCGCCCGCAAAGATGTCGTTGGCGCTGGTGCGGGTGCGGCCCTCTTCGGTGACAATGGTGCACCACGGAGTGGTTTCCACCGGCGACACCGGGAAGGGGCAGAGGTCCGGCTGCTGGCCGATGGCCGTAATAATACAATCCGCGGCGATGCGGTAGTTGCTGTCGGGGATGGGAATGGGACGGCGCCGGCCGCTGGCGTCGGGACGCCCCAGTTCACCCTGCAGGCATTCCAGGTACTCCACCTTGCCGTTGCCGCCGATCTTGATGGGCACGGTGAGGAAGTGGATCTGCACCCCTTCCTCCAGGGCCTGCTCCACTTCTTCAGGATGGGCCGGCATTTCCGCCCGGGTGCGGCGGTACGAGACATGCACCTCCTGGCAACCCAGGCGCAGGCAGGTGCGGGCCGCGTCCATGGCGGCGTTGCCGCCGCCGATGATGACCACTTTCTCGCCGGGTTTGGCCTTCTTGCCCAGGTAGATGTCCCTCAGGAACGTAATAACGTCCTGCACCTGGGGAAAGTCCGATTCCCCTTCGATTTTCAGCTTGTAGCCCAGGTGGGCGCCGATGCCCATGAAAAACGCCTGGAAGCCCTGGCTCCGGAGCTCGTCCAGGGTGACGTCCCGGCCCACGGTGACGCCGGTTTTGAACTCCACCCCCATGGCCTTGAGCAGGTCTATCTCCCGGTCCACGGTGTTCCGGGGCAGGCGGTAATCGGGAATGGCGGCCCGGAGAAGCCCCCCCGGACGGTCCTGGGCTTCGAAGACAGTGACCCCATATCCCTGGCGGGCCAGGAAATAGGCGCAGGTGAGCCCTGCGGGGCCGGAGCCCACCACCGCCACTTTGCGGCCGTTGGAAGGCGCGCAGGCCGGCGGGGCGAAGTTACCGTGGTTGGCCACCCATTCCGAGGCGAAGGCCTTGAGGTAGCGGATGTTAATGGGATCGTCCAGTTGCCCCCGGACGCAAACGGTTTCACAGGGATGGGGGCAGACCAGGCCGCAGACCCAAGGGAAGGGGTTGTCTTCCCGCATCACCTCCCAGGCCTCCTGGTGTTGGCCGGAGCCGATGAGGGCCAGAAAGCTGGGAATGTCGATGCCAGCCGGACAGGCCAGGTGGCAGGGCGCAGGCAAAAGCTTGGGGCAGACCAGGGCGTCGCAGTACTTGTTCAGGACGTGATGTTCGTATTCCTCCCGGAAATAGTTGAGGGAAGTGAGGATGGGGTTGATGGCCTCCCGGCTCAGGTGGCAGGAGCCGCTTTCTTTCAAAGTGTTACAGCATTTCTGCAGTTCGTCGATGTCCTCCAGCGTGCCGGTGCCGCCGGTGATGCGGGAGAGCAGTTCGTAGATTTCCGTCAGAGGCTGGAGGCAGCCGGGGCAATGGCCGCCGGGCTGCTCCAGGATGAAGGCGATCTGGTCCCTTACCTTGGACACCAGGCAGTCCCGCTCATCCAGAGCTTCGATCACCCCCATGGCCAGGCTGCCGCCCAGTTCCCGGACGGTCTCGTAGGAGAGGGTGAGGTTCAGCACGGAAGTGGGGAAGATGCCGCCCAGAGGTCCGCCCACCTGCACGGCCTTGGGTTTGCGGCCGTGTCGGAAACCGCCGCCGATCTGGTTGATCACCTGGGACAGGGACGTGGGCAGGGCCAATTCCGCAAAGCCGGGGCGCTCCACCGCGCCGGAAAGGCGGAAGATTTTCGTACCGGGCGCGCACTCGAATCCCTGTTGCCGGAACCAGGCCACCGGCTGCTGGGCGATGAAGGGCAGGGTGGCGATGGCCAGCAGACTGTGCACCAGGAACGTGGGCTTGGGGTACTTTTCCCAAAAGGTCTGGGGGAGTTCCCCTTGGACCGTTTTGAGGATGAGGTCTTTATCCTCCAGCATGAACCGGCCTTTCCCGGCCACAATGTGCAAGTCCACCAGGGGTTCCTTGGCCGGCCACAGGTTCGAGGCTTTGAAGGCTTCCCAGGCGCTTCGCAGGCGATCCAGGGCCAGGGTGGCGTCTTCGGGAAGATAGACCACCACTGCTGCGGTCTTCAGGGTCTGGGAGGCCAGGAAAATGCCTTCCAGGACCTGATGGGGCACCCCTTCCGTCAGGTAGCGGGTGGGGCCGGGCTGAAGCATGGGGGAAGCGCCGTTCACCACCAGGATGGGCCGCTCCTTTTCCACCCGGATTTCACACCAGTGGGGGCCCAAAGACTCGGTGGCCACCCGGTTGATTTCCCGGAAACCCGAGGCCACCACCTTCTGGAGGAAGGAGTCGAACCCCTGGCTGAAAAAGGTGCGCAGCCCTTTGTAGCCGTCATAGTCCAGATATTCTTCCCAGGACAGGGGATCGATCTTGCCCACCAGTTCGGTGATATAAATCTTCTGTTGGGCCAGGAAATCCTCCACGTCCTTGCCCACCAGCCACTGCTTCAGGGGCCGTTGGTCATCCACGTGGCTGGCGATGATACGGGGCACCATGTCCGGCGTGATGAGCTCGTAGAGGCTCGCCCCCTGCCGGTCCCGGATCTCCACCATCACGTCCCGGCCTTCCAGGCCGCGCCAGCCCACCATGCGGACGTCAATGGGCCCCAGTTCGTCCAGGGAGCGCCGGCGGATTTCCGCCTGGAAGGCCTCCCGGACTTCGTGGGCCAAACGGGTGTCTCCGCCAGGGAAGGTGGAAATATTGACATGTATTAAAGGTGCATGGGTTTGATTGGCCATGGCATCGTCTCCCCAGATAAAGGCGCCGGCCAGGGCGCATAGCTGCGCCGCCGGTCCTTACCCGGTTTTTCTTCGGTTCCCTGGGAACCTGGGCCCATTAGCGGGCGCTCACCACCTTGTCCAGCTCAAAAGCCACAAGCTTGGCGAAATGCTGCCGGCGGTCGCGCTGCACTTCCTCCATTTTGCCGAACTCCAGGCAGTGGGTGACGCACTTGCTGACGCAGGCGGGCTTCAGTCCCTGGTCTAGGCGGTCCATGCAGTAGTCGCACTTCACCACCTTGCCCGTTTCTGCGTTCCACTGGGGGGCGCCCCAGGGGCAGGCGGTGATGCAACTCTTGCAGCCCACGCACAGGGACTGGTCCACGTACACGATGCCGTCCCGGGGGCGCTGGCGCATGGCCCCGGTGGGGCAGGCGGGCACGCACCAGGGTTCGCCGCAGTGGAAACAGGGCATGAAGACGAAGGCCTGGCGGGGCAGGTCCCCCACCATTTTGGGCCCCACAGGGATGATTTGGCCGAGACGGGGCCCCAAGGGCAACCCCTTATTAGACTTGCAATGCACCTCGCAGCTCAGGCAGCCGATGCATTTGCGTTGATCCTGTAGAATATAGTAAATGCTCATCAGTCCTCCCTATTCAGTAAGCAGTGGGCAGTGCGCAGATGCACGTTGCCAAAGGAAAGGCGGCGGTCACCGCTGACTGCGCACCGATAGCTGCCCACGTTTAAACGGGCCGCACCGTTACCAGGGTTTCATCCAGAGCCGGACTGCCGCCCGCCTTGTCGGAGATGTTCTCCTGGAGCAGGGCGTCGCTGGCGCCCTTCTGGTAGCAGCGGGTCTGGGCCGGCACCGTCTTGCCAAAGCCATGCAGCATGAAAACGGCTTCCGGGTGAATGAAGTCGGTGACCTTGGCCTTGAGAACGCCTTTGGTGCCCAGGGGGGAGAGCACTTCCACCTTCTGGCCGTCCTTGATGCCCTGGGCGGCTGCGGCTTTGGTATTGATCCAGAGTTCGTTGGCGGGCACCAGTTCGCTCAGGTACAGGTTATTCTGGGTGGAGACGTGGGTATGCACGGCGGTGCGCCCCACCATGAGGCGGAAAGACCCCTCGGGCGGCTGCGGCACCGGCGTATAGGGCGGGAAGGACGGGAACCCGGCATTTTCCATGAGGGTGCCCCCCAGTTCAATCTTCCCCGAAGGCGTCTTAAACTTGATGTCCTTTTCCCGGTCCCACCACAGGGCCTTGTCGGACAGGACCACAAAGCCCTTCTGGTCAAAATCCGACAGCTTGACGCCGGTGTCCTTGAGTTGGAAATTCCAGATGTCCTCGATGGTCTCGTAGGGGAAATACTGGCCGATACCCAAACGGTTCGCCAGTTGCTTGACGATCCACCAGGCGGGCTTGGTGTCGTAGCGGGGGCTCACCGCCGGCTTGCGGATGAACATCTGGGGTTTGAGGCCGCTGATGGCCTGGATGGAGTCTCCCCGCTCCAGGTAGGTGGATTCGGGCAGCAGGACATCGGCGTACCAGGCGATTTCGCTGTAGTTGACGTCAATGGCGACGATGAGATCCAGCTTGTCCAGGGCCTGGCGCACTCCGGCGCTGTCCGGGATGGACCCCAGGGGTTCAAAGCGGTTGGCGATGAGTGCCTTGATGGGATAGGGGTCTTCGTTATTGATGGCGTGGGCCAGCATCTGGGGGTTGCCGTGGGAGGCGTCGGCGATGGGGAAATGGGAGCCGCCGCTGCCGTCGAACCGGGGCACCGAGGGCTTGGGGATGTCCTGGTCCACGTATTTGGCGATGTCCCCCCGGCCCGCGGCCTTCATGCCCTTCTTGAAGAAGAGCCCCCCTGGCGTTTCAATGGAACCCATGAGGGCGTTTAAAATGATGAGGGAGCGCCGGAGATGAATCTCGTTGGGGTGATGGGCGCCGCGGTAGCCGTAATGGAAAACCACCTGCGGTTTGGCCGTGGCCACTTCCCGGGCGAAGGCCACGATTTCCTCGGCCGGGATGCCGGTCTCCTGGGCGGCCCACTCCGGGGTGTAGGGCGCCACGAAGGCTTCCAGGTCCTTTAAGCCTTTCACCCAGCGGCGCACGTAAACCTTATCATGGAGCCCCTCTTTTAAGATGACGTGCATGAGGGCATAGTTCAGGGCCAGGTCCGTGCCGGGCCGGATCATCCAGTAGCGGTCCGCCTTGGTGGCGGTAATGCTCACCCGGGGGTCGATGTAGGTGAGCTTGGCCCCCTTGTCCATGGCCGCCAGCAGGTTGTTGATGGCCTTGATCTCCAGGGATTCGAAAATGTTGCGGCCGTAAAGGACGATATGTTTGGTGTTGCCGTAGTCGATGCCCACCTGGGGGTCGGTGAAGCCGGTGAGACTCCGGAAGGCCGTGTTCACCGAACCTTTGCACAGGGCGTCGTGGGTGAAATGGTTGGGGGAGCCCAGCGCCTTCATGAAGGTCTTGCTGATGTGGGTGTTCAGGTTGGTGCGTTCGCCGAACACCAGGCTCTGGGGGCCGTATTTCTCGATGATTCCCTTAAGTTTTTCGGCCGTGTAATCCAGGGCCTCGTCCCAGGAGGCCCGGCGCCATTGGCCAGCGCCCCGGGGGCCGGTGCGGATCATGGGGTATTGGGGACGCTCCGTGTCGTGGAGCAAGGCCAACCCTGCGGACCCCTTGGCGCACAACGCGCCATCAATGCCGGGGACATGGGGATTGCCTTCGATCCAGGTGACGTCGTCGTTCTCCACCTCCACCCGGATGGGGCAACGCACGGTGCACATAAAACAGATGCTGTAGACTTCCTGTGCCATAAAGGAACCCTTTTACAACGTATTTGTCATAGAGTATCACAACTTGTGTATGGATTATATGATTACCAGAAGCTGACGGCCCTGCTATCCATCCCGGCAGGTCACGTATGTTCTCCCGTATCGCCTGCCTGCCGTCCAGTCTGCACTCCTTGAGCCTGACTTCCTTATTCCCCGCCCCGGGGGGGATCGGCCGCGGCAGGCAGGGCATCGCCCCGCCTGGCTGCCAGCTTCTTTTTGACTTTTTTAAAGAGGAAGCAGGAGACTGCGTACAGGATAATGAAAACCGCGGCATACCCCAATGAAAAACCGAGCCACGGCAGGGGCAGTTCCACTTCCAGAAAGCGGGACTGCATCCAGCCCAGGGCCAGGAAGACGGGCCAGAAAAAGGTCGCGGATAGGGCCATTTGCATGAAGAATGACTTACTGAAGGCGTCGTTGGCGACCCGGTTGGCGGCCTCGTAGGCCGGCCGGTCCCCGGACTTGAGGGCCTCCAGGGACAAATCTTGGTATTTCTTGGCTTCTTCGGACACCTCGGCTAGGCGGCGCCGCACCGCCAACGAGGCCAGCCAGGAGGTGCACTCCCCTATCAGCAGGGCGAAAACGGCTACCACGAAGGTGCCCAGAAGAAAATTCATCTCTGCCCGGGCCGTCAGCCGGTAAGACCAGATCAGGTAAGGGTCCAGGTAGAGATAGGGGGACTGCATCTCCATATCTGTCTGCAATGCAGGGGGGCCGGCCAGGCCGGCCCCCTGTCTTTCCTTTGGCCGGGTTACTCCTACATGCCCGGCAAGATGGACTTGCCCATGAAGCCCTTGGTGAGGTAGCCGATGCCCACGTACACCGCCAGGACCACGAAGAGGCGCTTCAGCCAGACGTCGGGAATCTTCTTGGAGGTAATCGGCCCCAGGACGGAGCCGATGGCGATACCGACCAACTCGGTGAAGATGAGCAGGAAATCCACGGGAACCTGACGCACCACCATCATGTTGAAGATGTTGACGATCATGCCCACCAGCACCGCCAGGGCCGAGGTGCCGGCCACGATGAACATGGGCAGGCCGGCCACGGAGGTGAGGAAGGGCACGTAGAGGAAGCCGCCGCCCACGCCGATTAAAGCCGAGATACCGTTGATGACGAAGCCGCCCAGCAGGGGCCAGAGGGGATTGAAGGAGAATTCGGCGCCGTAGAAGGTGAAGGAGATCCTGGATACCCCCCACTGTTTGACCTGCACTCCCTTGGCATGTTCCGCGCTCACCTCGCCGGTTTTGCGGATATGGGCATCCTCAAAGGCCTTGGCCGCGGCCTTGGCGGCTTTCTTGGACTCCTGGCCCTTGGGGGTGGTTTCATAGAAAAGCACAAAGGCTACGGCGAAGACGATGATGCCGAAAAAGCCTACATAGAGGCTGACGTCCATTTTGCCCACGGTGAGCAAGGGCACCAGGTAGCCAGCCAGGATGCCGCCCGCGGCCAGGCATAAGCCCAAGGGGAGCACCAGCCGGCCCATGCGCCAGTAGGTGAAAGAAGAGATCAACGCCGATAAGCCCACCAGATACTGGTTGCAGGTGCGGATGGAATCGGTGAGCAACTTGTTGAGGGGGGGACTGGTCTGTTTGAAGGTGCCGGCGAAATCAGACAATCCGAAAACGCTGATGTGGCCCACGCCGGCCATGATGCCGCCGAACGCGCCCACCGAAGAGAAGATCCAGCCGACCCAGGTGCCCCAGAGGATGTACCACAGCCAGAAATGGCTGGGCGCGCCGGGGATGCCCATGAAGCCCTTGGGGGCGGCATCGTTGATCTGGCCTTTACCGGCGCCCTTGGGGGTCTTGGCGATGGCCTCTTCCAGCTTGCTGAGTTTGGCGCCGGCGGCCGCCTCCGCGGGCTTGGCCGGGGCGGCCGGTTTGGCAGGTTCACCAGGCTTTTCGGGCGCTACGGCCTTGGGGGCCTCAGCCGGTTTTTCGGGAGTTGCGGGTTTGGCTGTTTCCGCAGCAGGGGGCGTCTCCCCGGGCTTGGTGGCCCAAGTCTGGGGAGCCAGGGCGAAAGAAGCTGCCAGAAACGCTGCGGCAGCCAGTCCGCAGATGAAAAAATGATGACGACGCATTAAACCCTCCTCAGAATTAGATAGAACTTTGGCTGTACATATCCAAAGTTTGCCGAGTAAGGCAGGCCCCGCCCTTTTCAGGGGATGCCCCGGGTGAAGTAGGGGTCTTCTTTCCACAGCAGGGGTTTCACCTCCACCACCCGGTACAGCAGGACCGGCACCGAGGCATGGCTCACCACTTTTTCCGCCACGCTACCCAACACCCAGGCCACTTCGCCTTTGCCGTGGGTGGCCATGCAGATGAGGTCCATGCCGTTTTTCTGGGCGTAGCCGATAATTTCCCGGGCCGGAGAGCCTTCCACGCAGACGATCTTGACCTTCACCCCCTGAGCTTCCAGGTCCTGGGCTGTTTTGGCCAGGAACATCTCGCACTGCCTGGTTTCCTGAGCGATGGCCTCGCGAATGACTCCCGCAGTGGCCTCGCCCAATTCGGTATAATAGACGTTGAGCAGAGTGACTTCGGCGTTGTGGGTTTTGGCCAGGTCAACTACCTGGGGGAGAATCTTGGCGGCCAGTTCCGAACCATCCAGCGGCACGAGAATTTTGTTAAACATAAAACACCCTCCTCTAGACCTGATGTCAATTGGTGCGGCGGGAACTCATTGCACAGTCACCTTTCAATAATGATTCTTATATATTTACAAGAAAACAAATTAACAAGGACTGCAATTATTGCACCAGGCAATTTTTATAAATTTTCCGCCCTGCAGTTGCCGGGAAAGCGCCACCAATCAGGCTGAGAAATGGCTGCAAACGAGATAGGGAATACCGGATCCCCCTTTTCTCACCCGGACCCAAGCCCGCGCCGCGGGCCAGGGAAATCAGTGAAGCCGGATATGAACCCCATGAATACTTTATGGAAATCATGTAAAGTAATTAACATATCTGGCAAGGCGTCATTTGACAACCGAAAATTTAATTTTTTAGGGGCAGTGATCAGGCCGCGTTGCCATGTTAAAGATAACGTTAACAAATGTTAAGCTGCCTGTGGTGAAATTGATGGTCAGAGCAAAGAGAGAGGCTGCCCTCTCGTGCCTTTGTGTGAACCTCAGTACCGCCCCACCGTCAGTTCCCGGGCCAGGCGGTGGCTGCGCCACCCTGGGGCGGACGGGGCCAGTTCCCGGCGGGCAAAATCCTTGAGATCGGCCCAGGTGTCGATATCGGGCCAGGCAGGCAGGAGGTCAACGGTGAGGCCCAGGCGGGCGGCTCTTACCCGTGTGTCGGCCAGGGTGCGGGAGGTGGACCAGGCCACCCCGGCAAAGAGGTCCGGCCAGGGGCGCCGCAAGCCCACCAGGTAATAGCCGCCGTCCGGACTGGGACCCAGGACCATGTCCACGTTCCGGGCGGCCAGGCGTTCTGCCGCCTCCAGGACCAAGGCGGCCGGCAAATCGGGGCTGTCGCTGTTCCGGATAAGGACTGATGTATAGCCCCGGTGAAAACCCCAGCCAAAGGCGGCCGCCAGACGCTCGCCCAGGCCGCTGCCCTCCTGAGGAAAAATCTGCGATGAGGGAGAAATGGCGCGGAAGAATTCCCGGGCCGTATGCGGGCTATACGCCAGGGCCAGGTCCACTCCGGGAAGCCCGGCCATGAGGTCAACAATATCGTGCATGCATTGATTATAAAAGAGTGCGGCTACTTCCGGGGAGAGGGGAGGCGTAAGCCGGGTTTTCACTGCGCCGGGCACAGGCTCTTTGGCGAAAACAATGAGCAGGGCCGGTGATGCCATGGCCGCAGCCGTCCTCATTTCCATCATCATCCCTACCTTAAACGAGGCTGGTCAGCTAACCTCAACCCTGGCGGCCCTGCCCCTGGCGCCCGGCCTGGAAATCATCGTCGTGGACGGCGGCAGCGCCGACGCCACCCGGGAAGCCGCGGCCATGCATCCGGGCGTCCAGGTCCTTATAAGCCCCCGGGGCCGGGGCATACAGATGAACACCGGGGCCCTGGCGGCCCAGGGCGAACTTCTCACCTTCCTCCACGCTGACACGCACCTGATGCCGGCTCACCTGGCCGCCTTGCGCCGGGCCCTGGCGGACCCCCGTTTTCAGGCCGGGGCCTTCAAGCTGGCCTTTACCCCCTGCCGCCCGGCCATGCGCTTCATCGCCTGGGGCGCCAACCGGCGCTGCCGCTACTTCGGTCTCCCTTACGGCGACCAGGTGCTCAGCCTGCGCCGCGGCCTCTTTTTCAGTTTGGGTGGTTACGCCCACCGCCGACCCGAGGACCTGGACCTGGTCCTGCGCCTGCGCCGCCATACGCGCCTCGCCCTTCTGGAGCCGCCCGTGGCCACCTCCGCCCGCAAGTGGCTGGACCGGGGCTATCTCTCCACCACCCTGGACAACTGGCTCTTTCTGGCCCGCCACCTGGCCGAACGCGCCTTCACCTCCCGCTGGCCGGAGAAAGGTGATTTGGCCGGAAAATTTTGGGGGGGGGTCTTGGGGGGCCCTGGGGCCCCCCCCCCCCCCCCACAAACCCCACCCACACCCCCCAAAAACCAGTGGAATAAGGTGGGGGGGGGTATAAGA
>CAZFWX010000019.1:0-6579 GCA_964522695.1 uncultured Desulfobacterales bacterium | reverse complement strand
GGAGCCTGGCTCCCCCACCCTCCCCTCAAGCTCCCCTCCCAACCCCCCGATAAAGCGTTGGAGAAAAGGAGCAGGGATCTTGAACCCCCGGCCCCTCCCTAACGTTTCATCCTTCGGCCAGACTGCCGCCGCAGGAAGAGCCGCCGCCCGCGGTGCAGCCGTAACAGTGGTCGTCCAGGCAAATGGGCCGGTGGCGCAGGGCCTCCAGGTCGAAGTCCCGGATAGTCTGGGGCAGGCCGGGATGCAGGGGCAGGTTAAGCGCCTGGTTGAAGTCGCAGTCGTAGAGGCGGCCGTCCCAGGCGACGCTCAGCAGGTGCCGGCACATAAGCCCCGGCACCGTGGCGGGGTTGAAGCTCACGGCCAGCCGGTCCAGGTAGCGCCGGTAATTGCCGGAGCGTTCCAAAAAGTCCCGGAAACGGCCGATGGGCATGTTGAAAAGCGTGTAGAGGTGGTGAAAGCGCAGCTGATGGCGCCGGCCCAGTTCCTGGCGGAAGCGGGTTTCCAGGTCGGCCTGGGCGGCAGGGAAATAGGCTCCCGCGGGGTTGGCCATGAGATTGAGGGTCAGGTCCGGATCATCTCCGCCGTAACCGGCCTCGTTGAGGCGGCGCAGGGCCTCCAGGCTTCTCTGAAAAGTCCCGGCCCCCCGCAGGCGGTCCACAGTTTCTTGCTCAAAGGAAGGCAGGGAGCAGACCAGTTCCACCCGGTGCCGCGCCAGAAATTCCGGCAGGCCTTCCATTCCCGGTTCCAGCAGGATGGTGAGGTTGCAGCGGTCGATGAGGCGGACTCCCCGTGCCGAGAGGCTTTCCACCAGGTAGGTGAAATGGGGGTTGAGTTCGGGCGCGCCGCCGGTCAGGTCCACGGTGGGGATTTTGGCCTGGGCCACCGCGGCGATAACCGCCGCCGCCGTCTCCCGGTCCATCTCCTCAACCCGGTCAGGCCCGGCCTGAAAATGGCAATGCTTGCAGGCCTGATTGCAGCGCCGTCCCAGGTTTACTTGCAGGGTGCCTACTCCTGCCGCCCTGAGCTCGGGATAGCCCAGGTCTTCCAGGCGCCGGGCGAAGTTGAGCATGTCGTAACCTTGCAAGAGGTAAGATAAGGAGAGGGCAGGGGGTAAAATTCCCATCCCCCCTCAGTCAAATGTATGCATCAGATACTCAGCTTGCAAGCGGCGTTGCGGGCCTGGAGGCCGTGCACCAGGGAGGCTCCGCCCCGGATGGCCGCGGCCACGTGAATGGCCTCGGTCATTTCCTCCAGATTGGAGCCGGACTCCAACAAGACTCGGGTGTAGGCGTCGATGCAGTACGGGCACTGCAGGGCGTGGGCCACGGCCAAGGCGATCAAGGCCTTTTCCCGCACGGTCAGAACCCCGGCGGCCATGACCTCCTGATAATACTTCATGAAAAGTTCAAATAATTCGGGACGGTGGGCGCCCACTTCGGCAAAACGGTCCAGATCCTGCTCTTCGTAATACGATGACATGCTTCCTCCGGCGGGGCCCGGCGGAAAGCCTGGCTCCCGGCCGGGCCTCAAATTCTTTAAAACCGGGTGAACCCGGTGAAGCGGTAAAGATCCCCCATCAGTTCCTCATATTCACCCTTGAGCTTCTGGTAGAGGCGGGCGTTTTCCATGGCCAGGGCCGCCTGTTCGGCCAGGGAGGACAGGAAAGTGACCTCTTCGTCGGCGAAATCCCGGAACTCAGAGGTATAAATGCGCAGGACGCCGATGATTTTGCCCTTGAGAGAGATGGGCACGGAGAGGATGGACTTGACGCCCTCCTCCGCCGCCTCCTTGGTATAGGTGGCGCCGGGGTCGGAGGCCACGTCGTAGATGGACACGGCCTTACCCGTCATGGCCTCGGAAATGGATTTGTCGGGCTTCACCGGGCCCTTGTTGACGTAGCGGTCACTCAGGCCATAAGAAGCCACCAACTCCAGACTCTGACGCTTCTCATCCAGGAGGCGCACGGCCGCGGCCTTGGCGTCCAGGGACGTGGTGGCGGTCTTGACCAAGAGTTGCAGCACCTTTTTAACGTCCAGGGCGGAGTTGATGGCCTTGCTCACCTCCAGCATGCCCCGGAGCAGGTTCAACTCCCGGGAGCGGGCCTCGTACAACTTGGCGTTGCTGATGGCCTGGGCCCCCAACTCGCCCACCGCGCAGGCGAAGTCCACCTCCTCCATGGTGAACTCCCGGGGTTCCCCGGAGATCAGGCGCATGACGCCGATAACCTTGCCCTTGGCCAGCATGGGGATGGCCACCAGGGAGGCGATGCCCTCTTCCTGGGCTTCCTTGGGATACTGCATGCGGGGGTCGTTGGCCGCGTCGGTGATGGCCACGGGCCGGCCGCTCAGGGCCTGGGCAATGGACCGGTCCATATCCACCGGACCCTTCGAGAGGTATTTCTCGCTCAGACCGACGGAAGCCATGATCTCCAGGGTGTTGGTCTTGGGATTGACCAGGCGGATGGTGGCCCCCTTGAGATTCATAACTTCGGTAAGTTGCCGGACAATCTGGTCCATGACCTCGTCCACCGCCAGTGTGGACGCCAGGGCCTTGCTGATCTCCATGAAACTGCGGAGATACATGCGCTCTTTGAAAGCCATGATGGGTACCCCTTCCTTTCGCTGATCTCTTTCCGCGGGACCGCCCAAGCCTTTGCAGCCGCCCGGGCTTCTGGGTCGCCTTCCCGGAAAGCCCACCCAGACCCAGGACTTTGGGGTCAGATGCCGGGAGCCGCCCTGCTGCCTTTTCTCAGTTGTGATTATCGGGCAAATTGGCCGGGTTAGCAACCGGAAAAGAGAATGGTTCAGTCCCCCGGTAGATAGCGGTACCGGGAGCCGCCAGACGCCCCAGCCCAGGATTCAGGGGAGTAAATCCATTGGATGCAGCAGGTAAGCGATGAGCGCGGCCATGGGGATAAGCCTTGACCGCGGCCTGGCCCGGAAAATTTCCTTCCCTCCTTGCCGCAGCCGAAGAATATTGTGGCCCACGTGGGGATTTAATTTCCTAAAATAACGGAAAACAGGTAATATTTTTATCAAAAATTTATCCAGGACGCCTCCGCAGGATGGAATTTGAGCCCCTCCACTTCCGTGACAAGCTGACAATTATCAATTCCCATGGCACCATCGGCGTGGTGACCCTGTGGTCCCGGCCGGAATACGTCATCGATCGCTTCCGGGAGGCCGGGGTGGACCTCGACCCCGCCACCAGCCAGATTGCCGTTTTCGGCACCCTGTATGGCAACGGCTTGCGGGAGATGCTGCGCAATCTCCTGCACAACCCCCAGATCGACACCCTGCTCATCTGCGGCCACGACCGCTCCGGTTCCCGCAAGGAACTGGAAAACTTCTTCCGCCTGGGCCTGGAGCCGGTGGCCGATTCCAACATCAGCTATTTCCTGGAGGCGGGGAAGGCCGCCAGCCCCTGGCGCATCAAGGCCACGCACCGGCTCATTGACGGCCTGGTGCAGCCGGAGATGTTTCCGGCAAAACCCAAAGTCGTCTGGCTGGGAGACCCCTACGAAAACATTATCGCGGGCCGGCCCAACTCCGCTGCCATTCTCACGGACATCAGGGTATTTTTCGTCAACTACCGCCCCAGGGTTGAGGTTCATACCGCCCGGCCTGCGGCGCCGCCGCTGCCCCAGGTGGAGACGCTCTATTTTCCCAGCAACCCCCGGGGGCACCAGGTGGTGAAAAAGACCCCTCTGGAGGCCTGGCTGGAGGTGGTCTTCATCATTTCCCGCTTCGGCCGCCGGGTGACGCTCAAGAAGGGAGACCGCCTGGAGCTGCAAAACCTCAAGGTGGTGGTGGAGGAACCGCAAAAGACCGACGACAAGGTGCTCCAGTCCCTGGATCTCGATCCCGGCAAAATCGGTAATTACTGCCTAAAATTTCTGGAAAGGGAGTTGCGGCCCGACGAGTCCTACACCTATGGCCACCGGCTGCGGGAGTATTTCGGCCTGGACGCCATAATATCGCTGGCCGCAAGGCTGACAAAGGACCCGGAAGACCGGAAGGCCTATTTCACTCTGTGGGACAACATCCGGGACCTGGAGGCCAAAGAGAGCCGGCCCTGTTTTGTATCGGCTTTCTTCCGGAAATTTGCAGATAAATTGACTCTGACAGCCACTTTTCGCACCCACAACGCCCTGGACGCCTGGCTACTCAATTTCTACGGGCTCATGCGGCTCCAGGAGGAAGTGGCACGGAAGGCGGGCATGGGGCGGGGGGCCATCACTGTCTTCAGCCACTCCATCAGCATCGACCCCCGGGAAATGGACCGGGCCCTCACCCTGGCGGGGAAGCGCAAATGGAAGATGCGCCTGGACCCCATGGGCTATTTCCGGGTGACCCTGGACGGCGGCGAAATCCTGGTGGAGCACCGCTTTGAGGACGTGACCCTGGCCGAATACCGGGGCAGGAGCGC
Organism: uncultured Desulfobacterales bacterium; assembly: GCA_964522695.1. GTDB lineage: Bacteria > Desulfobacterota > Desulfobaccia > Desulfobaccales > 0-14-0-80-60-11 > VGSQ01. The sequence continues at coordinate 2,151 of CAZFWX010000019.1, read as the reverse complement.
CGTCTCCCTGCAGCACCAGATCGCCCGGGACCTGGCCCTGTCCGACATCAATCACGCCCTGTATCTGGGCCGCCAACTGGCCAAGGCCGAGATGGCCCTCAAGGAAGGCCGGGAGTTCGTGCAGGATTGAGCGAGTCAGTTGATGCTCCATCCTGAGAGAAGGAAGTTTTTCACTGTTACGCAACGTCTCTGTAGGCCACCCGCCCTCGGGGGTCTGCACAGGCTGGAAAGCCTGTGCCACCGGCCTCGTTAAAATTCCCAGTGGGGGTGAAGGTCCAGTACTGGTGGCTTTGAATTTCTTCCTCCCCCTGGATGGGGAAGGGGAGGGTGGGGGTGGCGGAATCCCTTTTGCCACCTGGCCGGGTTTAGAAGATCCCCCCTCCTACTGCCCCTCCCACCCGGGGAGGGGGATGATGGTGCTTCAAGGATAAGGTGAACTCCATTTAGTAGGTTGACTGTCTTGTCGGTACAAACAATCTTCCCCTTCACCCGTTTGGTGCTGGTGGGCACGGTGCACGGCGATCCCCAGGGGTACGACAGGGCCCTGCAGCTCCTCAAGGACCTGGCGCCTGACGCTGTGGCCGTGGAGATCAGCACTTTTTCCCTGCGCTACCGGGACAGGCATGGGCCTCGGTGGCGGCGGCTTTTCGCCCGGGCCCTGGCCCAATTGCCCCTGGAAGCCCGGCAACACCTGGCTCTTATGCGGGTGGCCGCGCAGATTGAGCTCCCCTTTGAGGTCCAGGCCGCGCAGGATTACAGCCGCGCGGCCGGCATTCCCTGGCAGGCGGTGGACGCGAGCATGATCGCCCGCCGGCATCTGCCCGCCTATGCCCGGCACCTGCTGGCCCCGGCCAACCTCCGGGCGCTCTTGGCCTCGCCGGACGAGCCGCTCGGCCAATGGACCGCCGCGGAATACCGGCGGGCCCGGTATTGCCTGGGCCGTCCGCCCCGGCGCGTGGCGGCTGCGCCATCCCGGGAGGCTGAAAGCCGGGACCGGCTCATGGCCAGGCGGCTTTGCACCCTGGCGTCCCGGTGCGAAAGGCTCGTCCACCTGGGCGGTTGGGAACACCTGGTGCCCTGGCCCGGTGAAAACAGCCTGGCCCATCTGGTGGCCCACCTGAACCCGGTTACGCTCCTTCTGGATGAGGCCGGCGGGTGGGGGAAAGAAACAGGGTTGGAAATGGGCCGGCCTGGGAACTGTCCGAACGAACGCTTGTTCGCCAATTCCTTTTCAACCGGCAGGAGATAGTGGTGGCGCAGGCTTTCAGCCTGTGCACCCTTGAGCCGCGCGCGGGTCGCCCGCCCTGTTACCTTGCATGTTTTTCCGGTGGGCCGGAGATTCATGGGGAGGCGTTCCGAGAATTTTTGATGTGCGGGAAAGCGAAACGCATCCCGCCGTTCCCTGCTCACCTTTTTGAGGTCCCGGCATGGAAAAACGCAATATCACCTTATTATGGAGCAAGGACCGCCAGATCCGGGCGGTCCTGGGGGTGCCCCGTTCGGCCACCATGTCCGCCGTTCTGGTCCTGGCCCATGGGGCCAACAACAACATGGAGTATCCCCTTATCGTGGATCTGCATGAACGCCTGGCCAAAGAAGGCCTGGTGACGGTGCGCTTCAATTTCCCCTATGCCGAGGAAGGGCGCAAATCCCCGGACCCGGAAAACGTGCTGGAAGGCGTCTACCGGCTGGTGGTGGAGTATGTGGCCCAACAGGACGAATTCAACGGCCTGGAGATCTTTCTGGGCGGGAAATCCATGGGCGCCCGCCTGGCCGCGCAGATCGTCGCCCAGGACGTGGGGGCCGGCGGGCTCGTCTTCCTGGGCTATCCCCTCCATCCCCCGGGCCGGCCGGAGCAGTTGCGGGATAGGCCTCTGTATGCTCTGCCCTGCCCCGTGCTTTTCATCTCCGGCAGCCGCGACCCTTTCTGCCACTTGGACCGCCTGGGGCCGGTCCTGGCCAAGATCCCGGTGCGCGCCGACCTGCACCTCATCCCCGGCGTGGGCCACTCCTTCGAAGGCCCCGGCCGCACCGTGGCCCCGGAGATTCCGGTGGAGATCACCCGGGTCATCCTGGGATGGCTGGAGAGTTTGTGATATGATGGGCATGGGATGCAGGCTTGTTGAGGGGAGGGCCGGGGGAATACAATCC
>CAZFWX010000018.1:0-33904 GCA_964522695.1 uncultured Desulfobacterales bacterium | reverse complement strand
CGCATCACCGACCACCGCATCGGCCTCACGCTTTACCGCCTGGAATCAATCCTGGACGGCGACCTGGAAGAAATGCTCCAGGCCCTGGCCGCCCACGCCCGCACCCAGGCCCTGGGCCAGGCCGGATGACCGCGCCGCCCCCGGAAAACTGGACCATCCTCAAAATCCTCACCTGGACCACCGACTTTTTCCGGGACAAGGGCGTCTCCGAACCCCGGGCCTCCGCGGAAATTCTCCTGGCCCATAGCCTGAATCTCTCCCGCCTGGACCTCTACCTGCGCCACGATCAGCCTCTGACCGTTGAGGAACGCAGCCGCTTCCGGGACCTGGTGCGCCGCCGGGTCGCCGGCGAACCCGTGGCCTATCTCACCGGCCACAGGGAATTTTACTCCCTGGACTTTCTGGTCACCCCGGACACTCTCATTCCCCGGCCGGAAACGGAATTCCTGGTGGACGCGGCGGTGGAGGCGGGCAAAGCCATTGGGGAGGGAGAGGACTTATTGAGGGAGGGGGCCAAGGGTCGGGGCCCCCTGCCCCCTCCCTCAAACTCCCTCCCCCAACCCCAGAAAGGGGGATTATTAAGAGGACTGGAACTGGGCGTGGGTTCGGGCGCGGTGGTGGTGGCCCTGGCCAAGGAGTTACCGCAATTTAGGTGGCTGGGGATCGATATATCGGCTGCGGCGCTAACGGTAGCCCGGGAAAATGTGCGGCGGCAAGGGGTGGCGGACCGAATCACTCTGGTGCAGGCCGACCTGCTCGCGGCCCTGCGGCCGGGGCCCCGGTTCGCCCTGATGGTGGCCAACCTGCCCTATGTGCCCACTGTGGTCTGGGAAAAGCTGCCCAAGGACATCAAGGACTTCGAACCCGCGCAAGCCCTGAAAGGCGGCGCCGACGGCCTGGACCTGATCAGGCGCCTGATCGGGGAAGCTTCGAATTTCCTGGCCCCGGAAGGCTGCCTGGCCCTGGAGGTGGGAGAAGGCCATGCCCCTTTAGTGATGGGATTATTGCGAGAGGCGGGCTCTTACGGGGACATTACTGCCATCCGCGACTACCAGCGGGTTGAGCGGGTGGTGCGGGCGCGGCGCAAGTAAGGTTCAAAGACGGTGGCTGGAAAGCAAAGCGCATCCCGCCATTACGGCTATGGCATAGGCTGAAAAGCCTGTGCCACCTTGTGACTGCAAGATGTGATGAGCATAGGAAAGGGGAGAGCTTGGCAAAACCTCGCCAAGGAAACGCGAAATCAGGCATGGGACTCGCCGGCCAGAAGCACTCCCGGTGGCACAGGTGTCCTCACCTGTGCCGGACCCAGGTTCGAGTTTCGGCCTGAGGCGGGCCGGACCCGCCTCACATCTCTACTATCTGAGCTTACATGATTTTCTTATACTCGTTATAAGCTTCCTGCCACCGCTGCTTAAGGATGCTGGGATCCCCCCCGGGATTGAGGCGGATAAAATTCTTGATGGTCGTCATGGCATAGTTGCACTTGATGACCACCATCTGGGCTTTCTTGGCTTCCCCCTCTTTTTTCATCCTCTCCAGATCAGCGATGACGGCAGACGGGTTGGTGAAATCCGGCTCGTGGCCCATTTTCTGGGCCAAAGCGCTCCCTGCCAGAGAGACCAGGAGCATGAGGACCATGGCCCCCACGATCAACTTCTTCATACTGCTTTCCTTTTCCTTACGGTTCCGCCCAGCTTGTGTAGGACACCCGCCCTCGGGTGTCTGGGGAGGCTGGAAAGCCTGCCCCACTATTATCTGCGGGGGTTGGGAGAAGAGGGCGTCAGGTCCCCCGCCCCTTTCCCCAGAAATTTTCTCACAGCTGCTGCGGGCCGCAGATGCGGCCGGCCACTGCGGAAGCCGCGGTCACCGCCGGGTTGGCCAGGTAAACGTGGGACTGCGGATGCCCCATGCGCCCCACGAAGTTGCGGTTGGTAGTGGCGATGGCCACCTCTCCCGGGGCCAAAATACCCATGTGGCCGCCCAGGCACGGCCCGCAGGTGGGCGGGCCCACCACCCCGCCGGCCTCCATGAAGATCTTCAGCAGCCCTTCGTCCATGGCCTGGGTGTACACCAGCGGCGTGGCCGGGATGACGATGAGGCGCACCCCCTTGGCCACCTTGCGGCCTTTGAGCACCTGGGCCGCCATGCGCAGGTCTTCGATGCGGCCGTTGGTGCAGGAGCCGATGACCGCCTGGTCAATGGCGATTTCGCCCACCTCCGACAGGGGCAGCACGTTCTCCGGCAGCGGCGGGAAGGCGATCTGGGGCTCCATCTGACTCACATCATAGACCTTCTCAAAGACGTATTCCGCCGCGGCATCACTCTCGTACAGTTTGTAAGGCCGGAGCGTCCTCCCCTTGACGTAAGCCAGGGTGACCTCGTCCGGAGCCATGATGCCGTTTTTGGCCCCGGCCTCCACGGCCATGTTGGCCATGGACAGGCGGGCCGCCATGTCCAGGCCCTTTATGGCGGGGCCGGTGAACTCCATGGCCATATAGCGGGCGCCGTCCACGCCGATATCGCCGATGACCTGCAGAATCAGGTCTTTGCCCGTGACCCACGGCGGGCAAGTCCCATTGAATACGAACCTGATGCTTTCCGGCACCTTGAACCAGCACTCGCCGGTGACCATGACCGCGGCCAGGTCGGTGGAGCCCACGCCCGTGGAGAAGGCCCCCAGAGCCCCGTACGTGCAGGTGTGGCTGTCCGCGCCGATAATCACGTCGCCGGGGCCGACGATGCCCTTTTCGGGCAACAGGGCATGCTCCACCCCCATCTCCCCGCCGTCATAGTAGTGCGTCAGGTTCTGCTCTTTGGCGAAATCCCGCAGGACCTTGCATTGGATAGCCGAAGCGATGTCCTTGTTGGGCGCGAAGTGATCCGCCACCAGCACCACCCGGTCCTTGTCAAAAACCTGCCTGGCCCCGGAATCCTTAATCTCTTTGATGGCAATGGGCGCAGTAATGTCATTGCCTAAGGCGATATCCACCTTGGCCAGGATCAACTCCCCGGGCTCCACATAATCTTTGCCGCAATGCGCGGCCAGAATCTTCTGCGTAATCGTCTGCGCTTTCGCCATAATAATCTCCGATGCTGGTGTAAGTTGCGGGGAAGGGGGTCAGGGGTCTTCGACCCCTGCCCCCTTCCCCACACCCCATCCCCCAACCCCATATCGCTTCGCCTGGTTCCCAAGTTTAATTTGGGACCCAGCATGATAAAAAGCGTTACAGGGGGATGGGAGGGGAGTTTGAGGGGAGGGTGGGGGAACTGGTTCCCCCTGCCCTCCCCTCAAGTCCTTCTATCCCTCCATCTCCTCGGGCTTCTTGCCCTTAGGGCCGCCCTGTTTGAGGAAGTGGAGGCGGTTCAGGCCGTTGATATAGGCCCGGGCGCTGGCCGTAACCACGTCCGGATCCACGCCCTGGCCGGTGACGATGTGGCCCTCGTCCTCCAGGCGCACGGAGACTTCGCCCAGGGCTTCGGTGCCGCCGGTGATGGAGGACACCGCGAATTTGAGCAGTCTGCTCTTGGACTGGGCCAGGTGCGTGATGGCCTTGTAGGTGGCGTCGATGGGTCCGTCGCCAAAGGCCGAGAAGGATTTCTCCTCGTTGCCGATGCGCATCTTCACGGTGGCGTTGGGCTTGACCATGGTGCCGGTGAGGACCACGATTTCTTCGAGCTTAAAGTGTTCGGGCACGGACTTGTAGATGACTTCCGTTTCCACCAGGCTCACCAGGTCCTCGTCGAACACGGTCTTCTTGCGGTCGGCCAGGTCCTTGAAGCGGGCGAAAACCCGGTTCAGTTCATCGTCGGTGATGTAGAAACCCATTTCCTGGAGCTTCTTCTGGAAGGCGTGGCGGCCCGACAGTTTCCCCAGGGGCAGCAGGCTCTTCTTGATGCCCACCGCGGCGGGCGTCATGATCTCATAGGTGCTGGCTTCTTTCAGCACGCCGTCCTGGTGAATGCCGGATTCGTGCGCGAAGGCGTTGGCGCCGACGATGGCCTTATTGGGCTGCACCACCACGCCGGTGAGTTTGCTCACCAGCCGACTGGTGGGATAGATGTACTGGGTGACGATGTCCGTATTGTAGGCGAACAGGTCCTGGCGGGTGGCCAGGGCCATGACCACCTCTTCCAGGGAGGCGTTGCCGGCCCTCTCCCCCAGGCCGTTGATGGTCACTTCGGCCTGGCGGGCGCCGTTGACGATGGCGGCCAGGGTGTTGGCCACGGCCAGTCCCAGGTCGTTGTGGCAGTGCACCGAGATGACGGCCTTGTGGATGTTGGGGATGTGATCCACCAGGTACTTGATCTTGGCGCCGAACTCGTGGGGGATGGTGTAGCCCACGGTGTCCGGAAAATTGACGGTGGTGGCGCCCGCGTCAATGACCGCGGTGAACATCTGCACCACGTAGTCCAGGTCGCTGCGGCCCGCGTCCATGGCCGAAAATTCCACGTTGCTGGTATAGCGGGCGGCGTGCTTCACCGCGGCCACGGCCTGCTCCAGCACCTCTTCCCGGGTCTTGCGCAGTTGGTACTTGAGATGGATATCCGAGGACGAGATGAAGGTGTGGATGCGAGGCGCGGTGGCGTCTTTGACGGCCTCCCAAGCCGCGTCGATGTCCTCGAAGTTGGCCCGGGCGAGACCCGCGATCTGGCAGCCCCTGATTTCCCGGGCCACGGCCTTCACCGCAGCAAAATCGCCCTTGGAGGACCGGGGGAACCCGGCCTCGATGATGTCCACGTTGAGCAGTTCCAGGTGCCGGGCGATCTGCAGTTTTTCGTCGATATTCAGGCTGGCTCCGGGGGTCTGTTCGCCGTCCCGGAGGGTGGTGTCGAAAATATAGACCTTGTCAGGCATGCTCGTGCGCTCCCTTTTGAGAACAAGTGAATATTGGGTTCGGTTTATGGAGTTGAATCGGGAGGTGGAGAGGGAGTCACAAGAGGAGGGTGCCCCTGGAGAAACTGCGCCAGTTTATCTGCGTAAAGCCGGTGGGCCCGGGGGCTGGGATGACCGTCATGGGGCCGGTTGTTATACTGCGGCAGATTGAGATCCACGGCCACGTCCACCGCCAGGATGCCGTGTTTTCGCAGAAACGCCAGCATCTCGCGCGTGGGCCGGTCGTCCTTGACGCCGGCCGCGACGAAGGTGATGCCCCGGTCCCGGCAGAGACCGGCCATCCTGAGGAGAATGGCCCGGGAGACCTCGCGGCTGTGGCGGAATTTGCCTTCATTCTTCAGATAAACCTGTTCCAGACGGTGGATGAAAGCGGACCATCCCATGAAGGGCAAAGGCTCGTATCCCAATTGTATACGAATGATTTGTAAATTGCCATGGTTATCTAAGCGTCCGCAGGGCAGGAGCAATTCTCCCAAACGGTTATGGGGGATGACGGCCTTGCGGTAGAGGCGGGAGCAGATGTTGCGGGTGTCATGGAGCGAGCCGTAGGCCGCGATGACCACCTGGGGCACCCGCCCCTGGGCCAGGGATTCCTCAAGCTGGACCAGTCCCTGGACATTGCTGTAGCCATCCACGCCAAAATTGACGACGCGGTATTGGGGCAATTGTTCCTGGAGGAGCCAGGGGTAGGCGTCCGCATCGTTGACCGCCCAGGCGTGGGTGATGGAGCAGCCGAAGATCCAGATTTCCGGGCGGTTCCCGGCCGCAGCCGTGGTTGCCGGAGGCTCGGTGAGACGCAGGGTGTCGGCCCCGTGGGTCACGGTGAAAGTGTAGCCCGTGGGCAGGGTGATCTTGAAGGCGCCGGGCAGATGCGCATAACCCAGGGTGGGATGGGGCGCGAAAAATTTCCCGCCTGGCTCCACCTGGATGTTAAAGGTAACCGGCACATAGGGTTTGTCGCCGGCCAGGCGCACCACCCCTTCGGCCAGGAAAAAAACTGCGGCCAGCACGGCCGCGCAGTAGAGGATGTAAAGCAGGATGCGCATAAGATTCTGTGAGGAGTGAGCCGGGGGGTCCTATCTGGTTCCCAAGCTCCTGCTTGGGAACCTAATCTGAACGCGAAGCTCCGCTTCGCTCAAATGCCGGTCAATCCAGTAAACCTGCAAAATGTGCCAGGAGGAGTTTTTCGGGGCAATTTTTTGGTTAGCCAGGGGTCTCCAGCCCCTGCCCCCCTCCCGCAAAATTCTTCCCAGCCCCCCTCACGGCTGACTGGGCTTCGGGGCCGGGGTCTCCTCCTCGGGAGGCGTTTCCGGCGCCGGGTGCGGCTGCCGGTAGTACAGCAGGGTGCTGATGATGCCGGAGGAGACATAGATCAGCATGAAGGGGAAACCCGTCAACTGGGGCGCCAGGGCGATGATCACGAAGAGCAGGACCCCGGTCACCAGGGTCTGGAAGGGTTTGCGCTTCATGAGGTCCCACTTCTTCAGGCTGAAGAACTTGATGTTGCTCACCATGAGGAAGGCGAGCACATACATCATGATGAGGATGTAGATGTTGTGCTTGGGGGCCCACTCGCCGATCTCGTAGTAGAAGCCGATGGCCGTGGCCACCACCATGGCCGCCGCGGGGATGGGCAGGCCGTTGAAGTAGCGGGGGTCCATGGTGCCGCTCTGGACGTTGAAGCGGGCCAGGCGCAGCGCGCCACAGGTGACGAAGAGGAAGGCGGCCACCCAGCCGAAGCGGCCGTAGGGCTTGAGGCCCCAGAGATAGACCAGCAGGGCGGGGGCCACGCCGAAGGCCACCAAGTCCGACAGGGAATCATACTGGACCCCGAAACTGGTGGTGCTTTGGGTCATGCGGGCGATGCGGCCGTCCAGGCCGTCCAGGATGAGGGACACGAAAATGGCCCAGGCCGCGGGCAAAAACTTGCCTTCGATGGCGAAGACAATGGCCAGAAACCCGCCGAACAGGCTGGCCGTGGTGATGAGGTTGGGCAGCAGCAGCACTCCCCGGAACTTTTTCCGCTCCTTCTTTTTGCGGCGGCGTTTGAATTTCATGTCCATTTCCCCACCACACTCTCCCCGGCCTTGACCCGGTCGCCCACCTTGACGGTTACCCGGGCCCCGGCGGGAAGGTAGAGGTCCACCCGGGAACCGAAGCAGATCATGCCAAAGCGCTGGCCCCGGGCCAGTTGGTCACCTGCCTTGACTGCATTGATGATGCGCCGAGCCAGCAGGCCGGCGATCTGCACCACCAGGGCCCGCCGGCCTTGGCCCCCATCGATGGCCAGCACATGCCTCTCGTTGGCCGCGGCGGCCTCATTTTTAAATGCAGCCAGGAAACTGCCGGAGTGGTGGGCCACCCCGGTTACTGTGCCCGACAAGGGGGAGCGGTTGACGTGCACGTCGAAGACATTCATGAAAATGGCGATCCGCTGGACGGGCGCCCCGTCGAACAATTCGACGTCCTCGGCCCCCTCCGGCATTGTCTCCCTATCCACCCGGATGACCTTACCATCCGCAGGGGAAGCGATAACGTCGGGATCCACCGGCACAGGGCGCTCCGGGTCCCGGAAAAAATAGGTGAAGAAACAGGCGGCGCTGAGGCCCAGCAGGGTCAGGCCGGTGGAAATCATGAGCCAGCCCAGGAACATGACGAGGAGGCCTGCGGCGATGAAGGGGTAGCCCGGGGCGGCGATGGGGCCGCCTTGCCTGGTGGCCATGGGTGCGGACATAGCGCTCCGGTCAAGAATGGTCTTTAAGCCGAGTCTACCCAGCCCTGGTAAGAATTGTAAAGGAAAAGGCGAAATGGCACCAGTCTTTTCCATTTCGCCTTGGGGTTGGGCGCTTGTCAGATTGTTGCGCTACCGCTTCAGCCAGCTCATCAGGCCCCGGAGCTTTTTGCCCACCTCTTCGATGGGGTGTTCCGCCTCCATCCGGCGCAGGGCGTTGAACACCGGCCGGCCCGCCTGGTTTTCCAGGATCCACTCCCGGGCGAATTCTCCGGTCTGCACTTCTTCCAGGATCAGGCGCATCTCCTCCCGGGTCTCTTCGGTGACGATGCGTTTGCCCCGGGTGTAGTCGCCGAATTCAGCGGTGTCCGACACCGAATAGCGCATGTAGCTGATGCCGCCCTGGTAGAACAGGTCGACGATGAGCTTGAGCTCATGCAGGCACTCGTAGTAGGCGATTTCCGGGGCATAGCCCGCTTCCACCAGCGTATCGAAGCCGGCTTTTACCAGTTCGGAAACGCCGCCGCAGAGCACGCACTGCTCGCCGAAGAGGTCCGTCTCCGTCTCTTCCTTGAAGGTGGTCTCCAGCACCGCGGCCCTCGTCGCGCCGATGCCCTTGGCGTAGGCCAAAGCGGTGGCTAAAGCATTGCCCGAGGCGTCCTGATGCACGGCCACCAGACACGGCACGCCCGCGCCCTTCTCGTATTCGCTGCGCACGAGATGCCCCGGCCCTTTGGGGGCCACCATGACCACATCCACGTTTGGGGCGGGGACGATCTGGCCGTAGTGGATGTTGAAGCCGTGGGAGAAGAGCAGGGTCTTGCCGCCCATATGGGGCTTCAGGTCGTTCTCGTAGAGCTTCGCCTGGACGTGGTCCTGGGTGAGAATCTGGATCACCTGGGCCTGTTGGGCAGCCTCCGCGGCAGCCACCGGTTTGAAGCCGTATTTCACCGCGGCCTCATAGTTGGGAGTGCCCGGCATTTCCGAAACGATGACGTCCACGCCGGAGTCCCGGAGATTCAAAGCCTGGGCATGCCCCTGGGAGCCGAAGCCGATGATGGCCACTTTCTTGCCTTTGAGGACGCCTAAATCCGCATCTTTGTCGTAGTAGATTTTCATGAATAATCCTTTCTCTGTGAAGTTGTGAGGGAGGACCGGGGGACCTGCGGCCCCCCGCCCTCCCCCACACCCCCTCCCCAACCCCCTGATATGGGATTGGGGGCGGGGGTTTGGGGGAGGGGATAAGGGGCCACGCCCCTTAGACCCCTCCCCCAATCCTCAACTCTCAATCCTTCTTCGGCCTCTGTATCGCCAGGGCGCCGGAGCGCACTTCGTCCACGATGCCGTGGTTTTTGAGCAGGCCCAGCACCGCGCCGATCTTCTCGTGGGTGCCGGTGATTTCCAGGGTATAGGTGGTGGGGCTCACATCCACCACCCGGCAGCGAAAAATGTCGGCGATGCGCAAAACCTCGGCCCGGGATTTGTCCTCGGCCTTGACGGTGACCAGGGCCATTTCCCGTTCCACGTGGTCCAGTTCGCTCAGATCCACCACCTTGATGGTGTTGATGAGCTTGCGCAGCTGTTTGATGATCTGCTCGATGATCTGCTCATCGCCGGTGCTCACCAAAGTGATGCGGGAGACCTCCGGGTCCAGGGTTTCGGCCACGCACAGGGACTCGATATTGAAACCCCGGCCGGAAAACAGCCCGGTGACCCGGGAGAGCACGCCGGGAGTATTATCCACCCACACGGAGATGGTATGCCGTCTCACTTCTTGTTTGCCCATCCCTTTTTCTCCTCTAGGCCAGGAGCATTTCAGTGGTGGCCTTGCCCGCGGGGACCATGGGCATGACGCATTCTTCCGGCTCCACCCGGAAATCCATGAACACCGGCCGGGGGGTTTCCAGGGCCTTTTTGATCACCGGTTCCACCTCTTCCGGTTTGGTGGCCCGCAAACCCACGGCGCCGAAGGCTTCCGCCACCTTGACAAAGTCCGGCTGGGAGGCCAGCGAGGTCTGGCTGTACCGCTTGTCATAGAGCAACTGCTGCCACTGGCGCACCATGCCCAGGTAGGCATTGTTGAGGATGGCCACCTTGACCGGCAGATTGTGCTCCACCACGGTGGTGAGTTCCTGGATGTTCATGAGGATGCTGCCGTCACCGGCAATGTCGATGACGATGTCGTCGGGGCAGGCCACCTGCACGCCCATGGCTGCGGGGAAGCCGTAGCCCATGACGCCCAGGCCGCCCGAGGTCATGAGGCGCCGGGGCTTTTTAAAGCGGTAGAACTGGGCCGCCCACATCTGGTTCTGACCCACCTCCGTGGTGATGAAGGCCTCGCCGCCGGTGATTTCCCAGAGCTTTTCCACCACGAACTGGGGCTTGATGACTTCCTTGGATTTCTTGTATTTCAGGGGATGCTTTTTGTCCCATTCCCGGACCTGCTCCAGCCACGGCGCCCGGATTTCCACCCAGTCCCGGGCGGGCTCGCTTTTCAGAATATTATTCATCTGGCGCAGGGCGTTTTTGCAGTCGCCGACGATGGGGACGTGCACCACCACGTTTTTACTGATGGAACTGGGGTCGATGTCAATGTGGATGACTTCGGCCTCCGGCGCGAAGGCGGACAGCTTGCCCGTGACCCGGTCGTCGAAGCGGGCGCCCACGGCGATGAGCACGTCGGAGTGGGCCACGGCCATATTGGCGCAGTAGGTGCCGTGCATGCCCAGCATGCCCATCCACAGGGGATGCACCCCGGGGAAGCCGCCCAGACCCATGAGGGTGCTGGTCACGGGAATCTGCAGGGCTTCGGCCAATTTGACGAGCTCGGCCGAGGCGTTGGAGAGGATGATGCCGCCGCCGGTATAGAGCACCGGTCTTTTGGCCTCCAGGATCTTCTCCACGGCCCGCTTCACCTGCCGGGGGTTGGCGTCCACATTGGGCTGATAGCTCTTGATGAAAATCTTCTTCAGGTCAGGAAACGTCGGCGCCATGCTGGCCTGCTGCACGTCCTTGGGCAGGTCCACCAGCACGGGGCCGGGCCGGCCCGAGCGGGCGATGTAAAAGGCCTCGTGCACCGTTTTGGCCAGGTCCTTGATGTCTTTCACCAGGTAGTTGTGTTTGGTGCAGGGCCGGGTAATGCCCACGATGTCCACTTCCTGGAAGGCGTCGTTGCCGATCAGGGCGGTGGGCACCTGCCCGGTGAAGACGACCATGGGGATGGAGTCCATGTAGGCGCTGGCGATGCCGGTCACCGTGTTGGTGGCGCCGGGGCCGGAGGTGACCAGGGCCACGCCCACCTTGTCCGAGGCCCGGGAGTAGCCGTCCGCGGCGTGCACCGCCCCCTGCTCGTGGCGCACCAGGAAGTGCTTGATTTCAGGGGTGCGGGTCAGTTCGTCGTAAATGTCGATGACCGCCCCTCCCGGGTAGCCAAAGATGTGCTTGACGCCTTCCCGCTTCCAGCATTCAATCAGAATCTGCGCACCGGTCATCTTCATGGGGCCTGTTCCTCTTTTCGGTATCTGGCCAAAATCTGTTCGATCTTGTCCCGGCCGGCCAGTTTCAGTTTCTGCAAGCGCCGGCGTTCCAGGGTCTCTTCCGCGGTGAGATAGGGCCGGCGGTTGAATTCTTCCAGGCGGCGCTCGTAATCGGCATGCTGATCCAGGTACTGCCTGAGTTCAGGATCCCGGTCCCGCCATTGATTAATCAGTTCCAGGTCTCGTGGTTCCATGGTCCGCCCCTGTTGGCAAATTGGCAATACATCTTAAAAAAAATCCTTCCGATTGTCAACCGGTTGAAAAACCAGCATTTCCTTGTGAGCCCCGGCGTGGCTCCGGCCTGTCATACTCGCATATCCTTACCTCCAGAAACCTCGCCCAAGTTTTCAACCCAGGACTTTTGGGGCGCCCAAAAGCTTTATAATCCCCCCTGCCCCCCTCTGGAAAAGGGGGAAGAACTGGCCGGGATAACTCAGGATTATCCTTTTAAGTCCCCCTTGCTTAAAGGGAGATTTAGGGAGATTAGCAAAGCGTTTACTTTCTGAACGGGTTTGTCTGGGTCCTTTCAGGGAAATCCCGTTAAACAAAAAAGGCGGCCCGCGGGCCGCCTCTCACCGAGTCTCCCCGCGGGTTAATCAGGACAGACTACTACACCTGCCTCGACCGGCACGAACCGCAACTCAGAAGCGGCAGCGGCGGCATCCTGAAAAACGCGGCGAAAAGACAAAGTGCTCTTTTGCATGTCAGGTTCCCAGAAAAACACAATCTCTTTTTAGATGTTGTCTTTTTCTCGTGCCAGAGTCAATAAAAAAGTAGGATCTTCTCGCCCTTATTTGGCCACGGCCGCGTCTTTCCCCTCGCCCTTGAGGCCCAACTGCCTGCTGTTCAGGCGTTTGCTGTCCGGCATGATGCTGCCGATGACCTTGCCGAATTTGAGGATGCGGCTCTCCGCCTGGGTGGCCACACCCTCGGCGTCGATGAGGCCCTGGATCTGGTTCTTGTTTTCCTCAAAGGCCTTGTTCGTCAGCGACACCCAGACCTTGCGCCCTTCGGGGGTGGCGGGGCCCACCCGGACGATGATATCTTCGGGTTTGGGATAGGGAATGCCCATCACCCTGATGGTTTCCCCGCCCTTGTTCAGACTGATGTACCCCAGACGCTGGTTGTAATACAGGCTGATGCCGTCGGTGGGCGGTTCGGTGAAGGTGGTTTCCCACTTCTTCACCAGCTTGCCCTCTTTGTATTGCCAAAGTTCGATGGTGTTCTTCTGGTAGTCGAAGCGGTATTCCTTGAAATTGCGCTTGGTGCTGCGGGATGACTCCTCCCGGTAAACGAGGGGGTGCAGTTTGCCGTTGCGCATGATCATTTCCGTGGAAAAGGTGCCTTTCCAGCCGCCGCTCACCTTGGCCAGCAGGCCCTGGGATTCGCCCAGCACCGCCCCATAGAGCTTGTCGCCGTCCATTCTCTTTAAAATGACCTTGCCCCGGATGGCATCCGTCATAATGGAGACATCAACTTTATAACGCAGTTCCTCCAGCACTTCCCCGGCGGGGATCTCCGCCCGGGCCGGAAGGGCAGCCAAGAGCAACAAAAAAGCCAGGTGTACCAGTATGACCGGCAGGCGCCGTTTTTGGGGCATGGAAAAACTCCTTCAGCTTGGTTTGGGAACCCGGGCCGCAGGCCAGGGTCCAATTATTTAGATGGGTTCCTTTGCCTTCAGGTTAAGTCCGGAATAGGATGATGACGCAGGGACCGGTACAGGATGGTCATTTCTTCTCGGGACGTCCCTTGGCCGTCTCCCGGGGCGGATATCCCCAGACGCCGGTGGTGAAGCGTTCTTCCCACCACTGCTGATCGTCAGGAGGGAGGGCCGCTTCCTCCAGCCGGAAGCGGTATTCATCCAGAAACTGCCGCAACCGCTGGTACGCGGCATTCACCGCCTGCATCCTGGCCCGGTGTTCGGCTTCGGCGCCCACAGGGGCGCGGTCGGGGTGCCAGCGGCGGGCCGCCCGGCGGTACGCCGCCTGGATTTCCTGGCGGGTCGCCTCCAGGCCCAATCCCAGGATTTCCCGGGCCTCGGCTAAATTCATGACAGTCTCTGGGGCGGCCGGGGAGACTGGAGAGGCGCTGCCTTTGCCCCCAGATCTCCGTGGCTGGGACAACCCCTTGGTAGATTGATAGTGCCGGGCCAACGGGCCGGCTCCCCCTATTATAATCATTATTTTTCCCGCTCACCACCTTGGGTCCCGGCCCCCCTGCAGAATCTCTCCCAGCCGGGCGGCAGCCGCCGCGCAAGTCCTTGAGAAAGCACCCTTCTTGGCCCGTGAGCGCCTTGTCATCCGCACCGCCCCATGGTAAGGTTAAAGGGACGGATAAGAAGCAGGGGCCCTTGAGGCCTTTCTTCCCTGCGCCTCCACCTCACCCCGTGGAAAGGTTTGGGTCGCGGTGCTTGAGGGGGCATGGCGGGGCGGATTACCAACCCCGTTCCGGCGTTCCCTGCTCTCCCCCCAATAAGTGTGTTCCCAGAAATCTCATAAGGGAGATTTCCCTCATGGCCCTTGACAAGCGCATCGTCCTCACCGCCCCGGAAGTGGATCGCACGCTGGACCGGCTCACCGCAGAGGTCCTGTCGAAACGGCAGCCCCTGGACAACCTGGTCATCGTGGGCATCCGCACCGGCGGCGCCTTTCTGGCCCAGCGCCTGGCCGGCAAGATCAGCCGGCGCACGTCCCTGCCGGTGCGGGTGGGCGTCTTGGATATCAGCCTCTACCGGGACGACTGGACCCGCATCAGCAACAAACCCCTGGTGGGCAAGACCGAACTCCCCGGCTCCATCGACGACCAGGACGTGCTGCTGGTGGACGACGTCTTCTTCACCGGCCGCACCGTGCGGGCCGCGCTGGACGCCTTGATCGACTACGGCAGGCCCCGGCGCATCGAACTTTTGGTCCTGGTGGACCGGGGCGGCCGGGAGTTCCCCATCCGCCCGGACTTCACGGGGCTCATCCTGGACCTCCCCCAGCCCGAGCGGGTCAACGTCTATCTGTCGGAAATGGGCCATGAAGATGCCGTAGCCATCGAAGCCGCGGGCAAGTGAAACCATGAAAGACAAGTCCGCCAAATCGCGCAAATCCGCCTCTCCGGAGCTTCCCCTCCTGTCCCCGGCAGACGCCCAGCTTTTGGAGCAGCAGGTGGCGGCAGTGGCCCAAGCCCTGGCCGATGGCCGGGAACCGGGCGAGGTCCGCCAGACCGTGGCGCTCCGGCCCCAGGACCCGGCCTGGGACCTGCACCTCGTGGCCCGGCTCAGCCGCCTGACCCACCCTGCCCTGCCCGCGCTTTTGGCCGGCCTCTTCGGCGAGGCCGCGGACAAGGCCCGCCGCAAGGCTCTCAAAAAGGCGCTGCACGTTTTCAAAAGCCGGGGGCTCTCGGTGGCCCCGGACCTGATCCCCCGGGAAGAGGCGGTGGTGCTGAAGACCCCGGCCCCGGAGTTGACGGCGTATCTGTCTCCCTATTTTGGCAAGGATGAGCGCTACATCGTCCTGGAAGGGCCGGTGGAGGTCCTGGGCGGCACCCATCTGGTGTCCCGCGTCAGCGATGAGGCAGGCTTCCGGGAATGCTTCCTGCTCAATCTGCGGCGCAAGCAGCGGGCCGAATTCTGGGAGCATTTCAAAAATCACGGCCTGGACGATTGGGTTCAGGCGCCGCCGGGTTACGCCCTCAAGCTGTTGGAGGAGGCCTGGACCCTAAACCCGGACAGCGAAGGCGGGGCCGCCAGGTTCGCCGGCGTCAAGGACCGGCTGCGCCGGCATCTGGGGTCTTCTGCCCAGACCCCGGACCTGGACCGCCTCCTGCCGGCCATGTCCGAGGCCGAGCGGCGCCAGGCCCTGGAGCGCAGCGCGGAGTTGGCCCGGGGCAGCGTCTTTTACGCCTGGCTGCCCGCCCCCGAGGAGATCATGCCCTGGCTCAACAAGCTGCGGGAGGCGGAGACCAGCGTGCTCATCCTTTCCGAGTTGCAGCAGCAGGAACGCCGGCAGGGCGTGGTGGATGAAGCGGTGCAGGCCTTCTTCCCCCCCCAGTCCCGCCCACAATGGGGCCGGCGGCTCCTGGAAATGGCCTACTTCCTTAACCTGAAGGGACGGCCCCAGGAGGCGCGCGTCGCCCAGGCCGCGGGAGAAGACCTGCTCGCCGGCGCGGCCAGCCCCCTCATGGGGGAAAATCCCTTTTTCAGGGCCCTGGTGGCCTTCGCCCTCACCCTGGCTGAACAACTGGTGGAACCTCCCCCTGAGGCCGCGCGGGATACCGGCCTCATCACCCCGGGCCAGTTCCCGCCTCTGGTGAAGAGGTAAGCATGTTGCATACCGTCAGCGTATCCACGGGCAGCCGCACCGAGTTTGTGGAAGTCACCCGGGAGGTGGAGCGCCTGGTGCGGGCCAGCGGCGTGACCCAGGGGATGTGCCATCTGTTCGTGCCCCACACCACCGCAGGCCTCACCATCAACGAAAACGCCGACCCGACGGTGAAGTCCGACATCCTCATGGTCCTGAATAAGGTGGTGAGCGACAAGGAGCCGTACCGCCATGGGGAAGGCAACTCCCCGGCCCACATCAAGGCCTCCCTCATGGGTACCGGTCTCACGGTGTTCATTGCGGATGGCCGCCTGGTCCTGGGCGCCTGGCAGGGCATCTTCTTCTGCGAATTTGACGGGCCCCGGTCCCGTCGTCTCCTGGTAAAGATCGTGGCGACCTGATGACAGCAGCGCGGGATTTCTTCTCGGAGGTTACCATCGGCGGCGTCCCGCTGACGGCCATCCGGCAGGGCGAGGCCTCACTCCGGGACCGTGCCCTGCTCAAGGATTTCCTGGAATACGTGCATATCAAAAGCGGGCTGCTGGCCCCTTACAACCCTGACTACCCCTTGGTGGAAGCCCGTGAGCTTCTGCCTTCCTTCGAAAAGACCTTCTACGAATACAAGGATCTGCCCAGTTTCAGCCTGGTGGCCTTCAACCGGCCCTTGAATTACCAGGAAGAGAGCTTCCAGTTTGACCTGCTGCACCCCGCCAGCGAGGGGCGCAAGAAGGGGGTCAAGGAGAACCTGGACCGCATCCTGCCGCACCTGGACCGGCACCTGTGGCCGCCGCTGCGGCAGCGCTTTGCCAGCCGGGACCCCACCGACCTGGCCCACTACGAGGACCTGCTGGAGTTCCTCTACCACATGGACCGGGCCCAGGTCATCGCCAAAGACGATCAGGGCGTTTTCCGGCTCCTGGGGGTTTATGCATCCTTTCCCTCGGATCTGGATGCGGAACTCAAGACCCTGGGCCTGAGGATGGGTAAGTTTAAAAAGCAGGACAACGCGGTGTACGAACGGGAACGGGAATTCGTCTACCAGTTCCTCATGGAACTATACGGCTTCCCCATCGCCGCGGAGCGCCGCACCTCCGCCGCCCTGTTCGCCCGCAGGCTGAGCCGTCAGAAAGAGCCCTACCTCATCAAGGTGCTGGGCGCCTCGGACCGCACCATCACGTCGCTGTCCGGCTTTGAGCAGAAGCGCTACCCCCTGGTGGAAAAGGCCGCCCTGGTGGCCCTGCCGCCGGGTCTGGCCGAAGCCAACCCCCACCTCCTGGACCAGGGCTTCTTCGTGGATCCGGAGCGCCGGGTGCTCATCTTCAAGGTGACTTACCAGCAGCACAAGTATAACCCCCTGAATGTCCTGGAAGACCGGGCCTTGTCCGTGGTCAGGCAGGAGATCATCCACCCCGTGCACGGCACCAGGGACTCAAGCCTCAATATACTCAAGGATTCCCGCCGCATCCTGAAGGACCTCACCGACATCGTCCGGGGGGAATACACCGGGGCCATCGCTTACCAGCGCACGGAACTGCTCACGTCCACCAAGACCCACGAAGATCGGCTGAAATTCCTTTCGGCCTGGCTGGCCAAGAACCAGAGGCGTCTGGCCACTTACAGCCCGGAGTCTTTCGAGGCGGCCAAGAAACTTCTGAACAGCTATATCCTCAACAGGGAGTACAAAGAACCCTTCACCAAACACGCCGAATATCACCGGGAAGTGGTGCGGCGGGTGGCCTATCTGACCCAGGCCCAGCAGTTGCAGGCTTTGGAAAAGCTGGCCCGGGGGGACGCGGGGCACCGCCAGCTGGGGCCTTTCCCGCGCATGGCCCAGGCGGTGGCCTTCCTGGAAGAGAGAAAAGACGAACTGCCCTACTATTTCTCTCCGCTCTTCCAGAAAGTGCTGGACCTCTGGGAGGAACTCCTGGACTACCCCTACTTCCGCCGCCTGCGCCGCCAGAGCGCCCCCCCCACCCTGCCTTACCGCCGCCGGGTCTGGCAGCTCATGCTCCTGGGGGAGCGGCTGGTTCAGGAACTGGCCTCTCAGCATCGCCAGATCGAGGCCGAGGCGGGCCGAGGCGTGGTTTTGCCGGTGGTCTTGCCCGAAAAGCCCCGGGCCCCGGCCCCGAGGCAGACCTAAAGCGGAGAATTTCCCATGCATGCACCCTCCCCTTTCGACTGGTTCTGGATTGATGCAGGACAGGGGCATCCCCTGGTCCTCATCCACGGCTTTGGCGCCTCCAGCTTCTCCTGGCGGGAGAACATCGGCCCCCTCAAGGAACATTTCCGGGTGTTGGTCCCGGACCTGCCGGGCCACGGGCAAACCCGGGGGGTGCCGGGAGCCGATTATTCACTGGCGTCCCTGGCGGTGGGGCTGCGCGCCGGCCTCGAGGCCCGGGGGATCAGCCGGGCCGCGGTGGCGGGCAACTGCTTCGGCGGCGGCCTGGCCCTGTTGCTGGCCCATTTCTACCCGGAGATGGTCTCCCATCTCATTCTCGTGGATCCGGCCGCGGTCCTGACCCGCCTGCCCTTGCTCTTTACGCCGCTGCGCACGCCCATCCTGGGCAAGCTGGTGGCCGCCTCCCTGGGACCCTGGGTGCTCCACCTGGGCCTGCGCCTGGCCTACCATGACTGGAGCCTCATCACCCCGCAGGTCATTGAGGGTTACTCCCCGACCTATCTGGATATCAAGCAGCGCCTGACCCTCTGGGAAATGTGCCAGAAGATGGTCTTCCTGCCCCAGAAACAGGTAGGGAAAATTTTGGCCGGCATCCACCAGCCCACCATCCTCATCTGGGGCAGAAAAGACCGCATTCTGCCCCTCAGACAAGGCTACAGATTCCTGTCCTATCGGCCCCAGACCCCGGCCTTCTTCCTGCGCGAAATTGGCCATGCCCCTCAGGAAGAAGCCCCCGACAAGGTGAACAAAATAATCATTGATTTTTTGAAGCCGGGATTAATAAATTAATCGTGGAGAAATTCAAAGGCAGGAGGCGCCGGAGGCTACCAACCCCCGGCTGAGCGGGTGCATGCGAAAAAACATCATTCCTTTTGAGAAAGCCAAGCGCTCCGTCAAGGAGGTGGTGGAGCGCTTCTACCAGGACCTGGACGACATCGAGGAGATCGTGGTCATCGCCAAAGACCGGGAAGGGGAATGGATCTTCGCCAATTCGGAACTGGAAAACGAACTGGAGTGGATCGGCAGCCTCTACAAATTCATCAATAAGGGCATTCTGGACGATAGCGACGAATTTTAAGGGGAATTCTTGCTTGGAAAGCTGAAAGCCGGGACTGATGGTCCCGGCTTTCGCCTTTTGGGAGAGAATTTGCGGGGGAGGGCCGGGGGAGCGAGCCCCTTGGGGTCCTCCCTAAAATTCCAATGCCGGCGCGGGGCCGTCCCAGGCGCCCAGGAGAGTCAAGGCCCAGCGCTCCGGTTGCAGGAGTTCCCGGGCCAGGGCTTGCACTTCTTCCGCCGTCACGGCCAAGAGCCCCGCCAGGACCTGGTTGATATCCAGGTACTCCCCGAAATAGATCTCGTTTTTGGCCAGGCGCAGCATGCGCTGTTCGCAGTCCTCGGCGTTAAGGGAAATGGAGCCTTTAAGATACTCTTTGGCCGCGTCCAGTTCCGAGTTGGTGGGGGGCGCCTCTTTGAGCTGGGCCAGTTCCCGGTTCAAGGCCGCAATCAGCACCGGCAGGTTGCGGGGATTGATGCCTGCGGCAATCTCCAAGAGACCCGTGTCGCTGAAGAAGCTCAAGGAGGAGTAAATGCTGTAGGCCAGGCCCAGTTGCTCCCGCACAACCTGGAAAAGGCGTGAGCTCATGTTGCCCCCCAGGATGAGGTTGAGCACGGTGGCGGTGAAGCGGCGCTCGTCGGCTGCGGGCAGTCCCTGAGTGCCGCAGATGAGATGGAGTTGCTCCAGGGATTGGGGAAAGAGATGGATGCCCGGGGAAACCTGCGCCCCCTGCCGGGGGCGCGGCGGTTCGCCGTTGGCGAAATCCTGGCACAGGGAGCCCACCAGGTCCACCACCTGCTGGTGGGACAGGCGCCCGGCCGCGGCCACCACCAGCTTTTCCGGGCGGTAGGTGGCCCGCCGGTAGGCCAGCAGGTCCTCCTGGGTGAAATGGCCCACCATGTCCGCTTCTCCCAGGATGGGCCGGCCGATGGGCTGGTCTTCCCAGAAGTCCCGGGCGAAGTGGACCTGCACCAGTTCCTCGGGGGTGTCGTCCTGCGCGGCGATTTCCTCCAGGACGACCTGGCGCTCCCGCTCCAGTTCCTCTTTTTGGTAGAGGGGATGGAGCACCATGTCGGCCAGGAGGTCCAGGGCCCGGGGCAGTTGATCGGTAAGCACCCGGGCGTGGAAACAGGTGTTCTCTTTCGTGGTGAAGGCGTTGCCCAGGCCGCCCAATTGGTCGATTTCCCGGGCTATGTCCAGGGTGCTGCGGCGGGCCGTGCCCTTGAAGGCCATATGCTCCAGGAAGTGGGTCAGGCCATTTTCCGCCTCCCTTTCGTCCCGGGAGCCCACGGTGAGCCAGAAGCCCACCGCGGCCGATTGGAAGTAAGGCAGTTCCTCGGTGACTACCCGGAGACCGTTATTCAGGACGCTTTTTCGGTACACGGGGCGGCTTCTTCCGGTAATCCTGGTTGCCGGGCGCTTCGGTTCCCGGCGGCGGTTCCAGCAATGCCTTGCGGGAGAGGCGGATTTTGCCCTGGCGGTCCACTTCCAGGACCTTCACGTCCAGTTCATCCCCTTCCTTGAGGACGTCGGTGACGGCCTTGACCCGGTAGTGCTCCAGTTCGGAGATATGCACCAGGCCGTCGGTGCCGGGCAGGATTTCCACGAAGGCGCCGAAGTCCATGATCTTCTTAACCTTGCCGTGGTAAACGGCCCCCACTTCGGCTTCCGCGGTGATGTCCTGGATCATCTTGATGGCTTCATCCGCAGCCTGCTGGGTGGGCGCGGCGATGTGGATGCGGCCGTCGTCCTCGATGTCCACCTTCACACCCGTGGCCGCGACGATCTGCTTCACCATCTTGCCGCCGGGACCGATCACCTCCCGGATTTTGTCCGGATTGATGGTGATGACGATGATCTTGGGTGCGTGCTCCTTCAGGGTGGGCGAGGGCTGGGCGATCACCTTGGCCATGCAGTCCAGGATGTGGAGCCGGGAGTGCCGGGCCTGGCGCAGGGCCTGCCCCATGATCTCCCGGGTGAGCCCCGTCATCTTGATGTCCATCTGCAGGGCGGTGATGCCTTCCGCCGTGCCGGCCACCTTAAAGTCCATGTCGCCCAACTGGTCCTCATCGCCCAGGATGTCCGACAGCACGGCCACCCGGTCGCCTTCCTTGATGAGGCCCATGGCCACGCCGGCCACTGCGGCTTTGGTGGGCACGCCCGCGTCCATGAGGGCCATGGAGGTGCCGCAGACGGTGGCCATGGAGGACGAGCCGTTGGAGGACAGGATCTCCGAGACCACCCGGATGGTGTAGGGAAACTCCTCGGCGCTGGGCAAAACCGGGCTGATGGCCCGCTCCGCCAGGGCGCCGTGGCCGATTTCCCGGCGGCTGGGGCCCCGGAGCATGCGCACTTCCCCCACTGAGTAGGGGGGGAAGTTATAGTGGAGCATGAAGGATTTGAAACTTTCTCCGTACAGGCTCTCGATGCGCTGCTCATCCGAAGGCGTGCCCAGGGTGGTGACGGCCAGGGCCTGGGTCTCGCCCCGGGTGAAGATGGCAGACCCGTGGGTGCGGGTCAGCAGGCCGATTTCACCACTGATGGGCCTGACCTCGGCATAATCCCGGCCGTCCAGGCGCCGGGTCTGGGTAAGGACATGGTGCCGGATCTGCTTCTTCTGCAGTTCCGCCAGCACCTGAGCCACCTGCTTCTCCCGGCCCACAGCCTCTTCCCCCAACTCGGCCAGGACTTGCTGGTACAGGTCATCCTTGGCCTGATGGCGGGCCTTCTTCTCCGGCTGGACCACCGCCGGCAAGATGCGAGGGCCTGCGATAGCCCCCACCTTCTCCGGCAGGTCGCCGTAATCCGGGGGCGCGGGCGCGGGCCGTTTGGGGCGGCCTACCTCCTCCCGCATCCGGGTGATGAGTTCCAAGATGGGCTGCAACTGCTCCTGGGCGAAGAAGAGGGCTTCCAGCACCTCCTCTTCCTGAGCCATGCGGCCGCCCCCCTCCACCATGACGATGCCCTGGGGCACGCCGGCCACGATGAGGCTCAGCTTGGCGTCCTTGATCTGGCTGATGGTGGGGTTGACCACCAGGTCCTCACCCACCTTGGCCACCCGCACCGCGGCCACGGGCCCGGCAAAGGGGATATCCGAGATTTCCAGGGCTGCGGCCGCGCCGTTGAGAGCGACGATGTCCGGGTCCGTCTCCTGGTCCCCGGACAGGACTGTGGCGATAATCTGGATCTCGTTGATCAGCCCCTTGGGAAACAGGGGGCGCATGGGCCGGTCGATGAGCCGGGACGTGAGAGTTTCCTTTTCACTGGGGCGGCCGATTTCCCGGCGGAAAAAACCGCCGGGGACCCGGCCTGCAGCATAAGCCCGTTCCAGGTAATCCACGGTCAGGGGCAAAAAGTCGATGCCCTCTCGCACGGAGTCGGAGATGACCGCAGTGACGAGCACGGCGCTTTCGCCGTAGCGCACCATAACGGCCCCGCTGGCCTGTTGGGCCAACTGGCCCACTTCAAAGCTTAGCTCTCTTTCGCCAACCTCAAGGGTATATTTTGGCGACATGGAGTTCTGACTACCTCCTATTTCCTCAGGCCCAACCGCTCAATGAGGGCCCGGTAGCGTTCAATGTCCTTATTTTTCAGGTAGTTCAGGAGGCGCCGCCGCTGACCCACCAGTTTGATCAACCCCCGGCGGGAGTGATGGTCCTTGGCGTGGGTCTTGAAATGGTTCGTGAGGTAGCTGATCCGCTCACTCCAGATGGCCACCTGCACTTCCGTGGAACCGGTGTCTGCGTCGTGGAGCCGATAGCGATCAATGATGTCCCGTTTCTGTTCTGTGTCCAGAGCCACTGCTCTCTCCTTTTTCCCTCCGTAAGGATATGGTTGAAGATGAAAACCTATTCCCCGGTCCGACGCCGGGGCACCCCGGGTCCGACCCGGGACGACTCGCATGCTTAGCAATGGTGTCAATTTCCCGCCCAATCCCCCCGTTGTGCCGTTCCTCCTTGGTCATCAGGCTTCAAAACCGCTGAAAACTCTGACAGGCGCAAGCCAAGTCTGGCCCTCCCGGATATGGCCTGCCGCCACCGCCACCAGGCGCCCCTGGGCCAGAAGGCGCACCATCTCGCCTTCGGTCAGGGCCGGCTCCGGACTCATGATCCGTTGACCCTGGCGCAGCGCCCGGGCCTCGCTGGCAGAGACGGCTACGGCCTTGAACTCCGGCAGGCAATCCGCCAGGGGGATGATCCGGGCCCGGGCCTCTTCCCGGCCGCGGGCCTCCTCCAAATCCGCCAGGGGCAAAGCCGCCTCCACCCGGAAAGGTCCCACGGCCAACCGGCGCAAGGCGGTGAGGTGCGCGCCCGATCCCAGGGCCCGGCCCCAATCCTGGGCCAGGGTGCGGATGTACGCGCCCGCGGAGCACGTGACCAGCGCCGTCACCTCGGGCAGCGCCACGGCCTCCACCGTCAGGGCAAAAATGGTCACCCGGCGGGGCGCCACCTCCACCTGCTCACCCCGGCGGGCAAGGCGGTAGAGGCGCTCGCCCTGATGGTGCAGGGCCGAATACATCGGCGGCGTCTGCTCGATCTCGCCCACGAAGCGGGCCGCCGCGGCGGCGATGGCCTCGGGCTCCGGCAGGCCCTCCCAGCGTGCCGTCACCGTGCCGGTGAGATCCTGGGTGTCCGTTTCCTCCCCCAGCTTCAGGGTGGCCCGGTAGGTCTTGGGCTGCCCCATGAGGAAGGGGACCAGCTTGGTGGCTTCGTCCAGGGCCAGGGGCAACAGCCCCGTGGCAAAGGGGTCCAGCGTCCCCAGGTGCCCCACTTTGCGCGCCGATAAAAGCTTTTTCACCTGCCGCACCACCATGAAGGAGGTGAGGCCGGCAGGTTTATCCACCAACAGGAGGCCGGACAGGGCCGTATCCCGGTTTGCGGCCCGCCTGGGCTCGCTCACTGCGCCGCCGACTCCCGCGGCCTCACTGCCCCGCGGGGGAGTGGCCGTTTTCCAGAATCTTCCTGGGCTCGCCGCCGCCTAACGGCAGATACCACAGATCCTGGGGCACGTTTTCCGTGCTCAGGCCTTCGCCTTTGCGGTAGCGTTCAAAGACGATGGCTTTGCCCTGCTCCACGAAGGTGGGCTTAAGCCCCCGCACCACCTCCCGTTTCTTCAAGGTGGCCAGATCCACCAAATGGATGCGGTTCACCTGACCCTCGCTGGTAATGGGCGAGTAGCACAGAATCTCCTTGCCGTCCCGGGTGAACTGGGGCCGCCAGTAGGGCGTGTAATCCTCTTTGTCCGTGGGGAAGGACTTGAGGCGTTTGCCGCTCAGATCCACAATAACCCAGCCGCCGGACACGTCACTGCCGCTCTCCTGGTAGGCGATAAGCCGGCCGTCCGGGGACAGGGCCGGATTCTCATAGAGATAGCCTGCATCCAGCCCATGGTTGGGCACGGCGCCGATAAACCGCACGCCGCCGGTGCTCAGGTCGGCCAAGGCGATGAACACCGTGGCCAGGGTCTGGCCGTCTTTGCCGGTGCGGCGGTTGGCGCAGCCCGCAAATATGAGCTGTTTGCCGTCCCGGGAGAAGGAAGGCGACCAGCCCTCCTGGACCCCCTGAAACGTCAGGGGCTGAGCCGGCCCGCCGGCCGCGGGGGCGCGCAGGATCTGCGTGGCAAAACCCGCCTTGGTCTCGCTGGACCGCTGGAACGCCACCCACTGGCCGTCCGGGGACACCGCCGGGTGCTCGTCCTGACCGCCGCTGGTGAGCTGCCGGGCGCCGCTGCCGTCCGCGCCCGCCACCCAGATGTTGCCGTCCCGCACGAAAGCCAGGGTTTCCGCCGCCGCGGGAACCGTTGAGACCAGCAAACCCAAGATCAAAAATACCTGTACCAAGGATGCTGCCAACCCCATAAGCCTATTCCTCACAATGGGAAGCTCCCCAGGATATCTCCCGAAAATTACGTGCAGGGGGATAGTCTCAACAAAAGCTTAACTTCGCCAGGGGCGCACAACCTCCCCCTCCCCTGGTGGGAGGGGATTGGGGGGAGGGGGTTTTCTCACCTTAAAATTATCAAACCGTTAACCACCCCCACCCCAGCCCTCCCCCATCCAGGGGGAGGAGGCAAAGGCCTTGCCCTTCTTTAGTATCCATTTCCCCACGAACGACCCATCATTCAGATG
Organism: uncultured Desulfobacterales bacterium; assembly: GCA_964522695.1. Taxonomy (GTDB): domain Bacteria; phylum Desulfobacterota; class Desulfobaccia; order Desulfobaccales; family 0-14-0-80-60-11; genus VGSQ01. The sequence continues at coordinate 9,076 of CAZFWX010000018.1, read as the reverse complement.
ACTCGCTTGACTCCCGGCGCACCTGGTCAAAAAGCTCCGCCAGACGCTGGGCCTTGTCCAGACGCTGGTCCGGCACAAAGGTAATTTCCGGCATGACTCGCAGGATATGGGCCTTGGCCACTTCCTGGCGGATAAAGCCCCGGGCCCGGCTGAGAGCGCTTTTCATCTCACCCGCGTCCACCCCTTCCCGCACCAGGTAGGCCACCCGCGCCTGCTTCAGATCAGGGCTCATGGACACGTCGGTGATGGTCATGTCTTTGAGGCGTGGGTCGGCCACGCGGTTGAGCAGAATCTCTGCCAGGCAGTGCCTCAGGAGCTCCCCCACCCGGGAAGGCCGCTGGCTGACGGTGGTGCGGGGCGTCATGCCGGGTCACGCCTCCACAAAGCAGAGCTGCATGTGGGAGTCCACGATCTGCGCCAGATGCTGGTGTTCCATGAATTCCATAATCTGTTGGAGCCGGGCCTCCAGCAGGGGGCCGTCGTTGCCCACCAGGGCGACCCCCAGTTGGGCCTTCTGCCACAGATCGTGATCCTCCACTTCGGCGATGGCGGCGTCAAAGCGATGGCGCACCTTCTCCACCAGGCTCTTCACCACCCGCCGCTTGCCCTTGAGGGAGTGGTTGTCCGGAATCAAAAGGGTGATGCGGGCGATGGCAACGATCATGGCTGTCCGGAGAGATCCGTAATTACCTTGGGCCGACTACTCCGCCTTGGCCTCCTTGGGCGAGGAATCCAAATAAGCCTTCACCTTTTCCTGGGTGTAGGCCTCGATAATGTCCCCGGCCTTGAAGTCGTTGAACTTCTCCAGACCGATGCCGCATTCATAGCCGGACAGAACTTCCTTCACGTCATCCTTGAAGCGCTTGAGGGAGTTGATGCGCACGCCCTCCAGCACCACCTGGCCGCCCCGTCGCACCCGGGCCAGGGAGTTGCGTTCGATCTTGCCGTCCAGGACCATGCAGCCGGCGATGGTCCCCACCTTGGAGATGGAAAAGACCTGGCGCACCTCGGCCTGGCCCATGGTCCTTTCCTCGACAATGGGCTCCAGCATGCCTTCCATGGCGGCCCGGATATCGTCCACCAGGTCGTAGATGACGGAGTAGAAGCGCAGGTCCACCTGCTCGGACTCGGCCAGGGCCTGGGCCTTGGCATTGGCCTTGACGTTGAAGCCCACGACGATGGCGTCGGAGGCCGAGGCCAGCATGATGTCGCTTTCGGTGATGTCCCCGATACCTTTGTGGATGAGATAGACCTTGATTTCCTGGTTGCCCAGTTCGGCCAGGTACTTGGTCAGAGCCTCGATGGAACCGTGCACGTCGGCCTTGAGCACCAGCCGCAGCTCCTTGATCATGCCTTCCTTGATCTGCTGGTAAATCTTCTCCAGGCTCACCCGGCTCAGGCGGGCCATGGCCGCTTCCCGCTGCTTCTGCTGGCGCATCATGGCGATCTGCTTGGCCTTGCGCTCATCTTCCATGACCAGGAACTCATCACCGGCTTCGGGCACGCCGCTGAAGCCCTGCACCTCCGCAGGCCAGCCCGGGGGCGCCTCGTCGATGCGCTTGCCCTGGTCGTCAAACAGGGCCCGCACCCGGCCGTATTCCTGGCCGCAGACGAAATAGTCCCCCTGCTTCAGGGTGCCTTTCTGCACCATCACGGTGCCCACCGGCCCCCGGCCCTTGTCCAGGCGGGATTCGATGATGCGGCCCTGGGCATGGGCCTCCACCGGAGCCTTGAGATCCAGGACCTCGGCCTGGAGCAGGATTTTTTCCAGAAGATCCGGGATGCCCAGACGCTTTTTGGCGGAAACCTCGGCAAACTGGACGTCGCCGCCCCATTCCTCGGGGACCACGCCCAGGTTGGCCAGCTCCCTTTTCACCCGCTCGGGGTTGGCATTGGGTTTGTCGATCTTGTTCACCGCCACCACCAGGGGCACGCCCGCGGCTTTGGCGTGGTTGATGGCTTCCTGGGTCTGTTCCATGACGCCGTCGTCCGCGGCCACCACCAGGACCACCAGGTCGGTGACCTGCGCACCCCGGGCCCGCATGGCGGTGAAGGCCTCGTGGCCGGGGGTGTCCAGGAAGACCACGTCGCCGTGGTCAGGCAGCGTCACATGATAGGCGCCGATATGCTGGGTGATGCCGCCGGCTTCGCCTTCGGTGATGCGGCTTTCCCGGATGGCGTCCAGAAGCGAGGTTTTGCCGTGGTCCACGTGGCCCATAATGGTGACCACCGGAGCCCGGGGCAGGAGCTCGCCCTCGGGGCGGGCCTCTTCTTCGATGATGGCTTCAATGTCCTTGGTGGCCCGCTCCACCTCATAACCGAACTCCGTGGCCACGATGACCGCGGCGTCGTAGTCGATGGGGTAGTTGATGGTGGCCATGACCCCCAGGTTGAAGAGCTGCTTGATAACCTCGCTGGACTTGATGCCCATGCGCTTGGCCAGTTCGCCCACGGTGATGGAGTCGCCCACCTTGACGCGGCGTTTGATGGCCTTGGGGACCGTGAGTTCCGCAGGGCCTATCTTCTTGATGGCCTTACGGACGCCTTTGCGCCGGGTGCCGGGCCGGGTCTCGCCTGCGCCATACAGGTCCACCCGTTCCCAAACTTCGCGTTTCTTGCCGGCCTTGGCCCGGGCGGCATCCGCAGTTTCCGTCTTGCCCTTCTTCTTCCCTTTGACTTCGGGCTTTTTGGCAGGAGGCAGGGGCTTCACCTCGCCGGTGGGGCGGGCCTCGCCAGCAGGCCGGGCTGACGCCGTGGGGGGGGCGGAAGCCGGGCCCGCCGGCGCGGCAGGACGCACCGGCGGAGCCGGCGGCGCAGCCGGGGCCTTGGGAGCCTCGGTGGGCAGGCTGATGATGCGGGCCGGGGTATCCTTCCGTCTGGCCTTGGTGCGCACCCGTTTAACCGGCGCGCCGGGACCGGCGGCCGGGGCGCCGGGAGCGCCAGAACTGGCCGCGGCTGCCGGGGGAGTCTCCCCCGCGGCCGGGGCCGGCGGCGTGACCGCCTCGGGAGACGCGGGGGGAGGAACAACCGGCCCGGCCGGTTGCTCCGGGACGGGTGCGGCCATTTCCGGCGACGCGGCTACCGGTGCGGCGGGCGGCTCCGGGGCTGTCACCAAAGGAGGCTCGGACGCCGGGAGAGGCGGAGGCGCAGCCTCTTCCACCGGCTTTTCCCGGGCCGGCAGCGACACCACCACAGCCACCGGTTCCTTGGGCCGGCGTGGTTTGACCACCCGCTCAGCCTTGGGCGGAGCCGCTTCGGCCGCAGACGGAGGAGGAGCCTCAGGCGGCGGCGCCAGCTTGGGCGGCGGCGGCGCCACCTTGCGGCGCCGCATGACGTTGTCGCCGATGCGCTTCTCTTCCACCTTGGGCGTTATCTGGCTCATGGACTGGCGCACCTGTTCCGTGGTGGACTCGTCCAGAGAAGTCAGGTAATTCTCCACCGCCAACCCCAGCACCTCCCGCATATGCGTCAAGAGGTCCCGGACGTCGACCTTCATCTCTTTGGCTAAGTTAATGACCCTCGTCTTCGCCATAAACTTCAATCTACCCCCCACCGTAGTGTGCCGTTGCCGACCTTGCCTGTGGCTTACGCCAGTTCAGCCTCCGGACCCGCGCCGGTCTCCCCTTCCTCTTTCTTCTGCCCCAGCATTTCCTGGGCGGCTTCGATGAGGCTGGCGGCCTTCTTTTCGCTGAGCCCGGTGGCTTGCATCAAATCTTCCAGATTGGACTCGGCCACTTCCCGGGCCGACGTGTAATTGGCTTCATGCAGGACGTTGGCGGTGATCTCCCCCACGCCGGGAATGCGCAGCAGGGAGAGATATCCTTCTTTCAACGATTTTGAGTACTTGGACTCCGTCTTGACATCGATCTTCCAGCCCAGCAGCTTGGAAGCCAGACGGACGTTCTGCCCCCGTTTGCCGATGGCCAGGGACAACTGGTCGTCGGGCACGATGACTTCCATGCTGCGGGTGCCGCTGTTCAGGATGATGCGGCTCACTTCCGCGGGCGCCAGGGCGTTGGAGGCGAACATGGCCTCGTCGGGCTTCCAGGGAATGATGTCGATCTTTTCGCCCCGCAGTTCCTGCACGATGTTCTGCACCCGGGAACCCTTGAGACCCACGCAGGCCCCCACCGGGTCCACGTCCGATTCCCGGGAGGCCACGGCGATCTTGGAACGGCTGCCCGGCTCCCGGGCCACGGCCAGAATCTGCACGGTGCCGTCCGCAATCTCCGGCACCTCGGTCTTAAAAAGTTCCACCAGAAACTGGGGATGGGTGCGCGAGAGGATAATCTGCGGGCCCCGGCCCTGCTTTTTCACGTCCAGCACGTAAGCCCGGATGCGCTCGCCTTTGTGGTAGATCTCCCGGGGCACCTGCTCCGCGGGCGGCAGCAGGGCCTCGGTGCGCCCCAGGTTGACGATGATGCCCTCGGGGTCCAGGCGCTGGACGATGCCGTTGATCAGGTCCCCTTTGCGCTCCTTGTACTCTTCGAACACCTGGTCCCGTTCCGCATCCTTCATGCGCTGCATGATCACCTGCTTGGCGGACTGGGCGGCGATGCGCCCGAAGGCCGTGGCGTCCATTTTGATACCCAGCATGTCCCCCGCTTCGCAGTCCGGATCCAGTTCATGGGCTTCGGCGAGGCCGATCTCCCGGCCCGGGTCCACCACGTCGCTGACCACTTCCTTGAATTGAAAGACCTCGATGGCCCCGGTGTCGTCGTTGTACGTGACTTCGATCTCCAACCGGGCCCCGAAGCGCTTTTTGGCCGCGGAACGGATGGCGTCTTTGATGGCGGTGATCAGCAACTCCTTGTCGATGCCCTTGTCCCGGCTCACCTGGTCGATGATCCGCCTGAGTTCCAAATTCATGTGCGGTGCTTACGCCTCCTCGCCAACGTGTTTCATGTCCAACGCCAGGCGCGCCTTGGCGATTTCCTCCAGGGGGATGCGGCAAATTTCCTCGCCTGCCAGCAGGCACACCTCCTGCCCCTCCAACCCCTTGAGCACCCCCAGGTGGACCTGGCGGCCGCCAATCGGGCTGCGGGTGGTGAGGCGCACCAGCCGGCCGACGTAACGGACATAATCCGCCGGCTTCTTCAAGGCCCGGGTGAGCCCGGGCGAGGAGACCTCCAGGTTGTAGGAGGGCCCGATGACGTCATGCACGTCCAAAAGTTCGCTCACTATCTTGCTGATGCGGGTGATCTCCGCCAGGGTGATGCCTCCGGGAGTATCCACGAAGAGCCGCAGGGTGGCCCGGCCCCTTTTGGGCTGGGCGAACTGCACTTCCACCAGATCCGCGCCCTGGGCAGCCACCACGGGCTTGACCAGCTCTTCCACCCGCGCGGCCACGGCTTCCCGGTTCATGGGCGGTCCACAGCCTCCCAGGAAATCGTTTCTTTATGATTCCGGGACTCGGCCACCACCAGGTCAAAGAAATTTTCCCAAAGTTCGCCCCCTAGCTCCGGGTCGATGATGACCGCCTTTCTTTTCCCGGAATCGTCGATGACGAACTGAATGCCTTTCATTTGGATCATCCCTGTTAAGCGCTGTTTCTAAAAAGTTTATGGAGAATTCTTAACCTTACCCAACAAAAAAAGCGGGCCGCGGCCCACTTCCGGGATAAACCAAGATTGTGGCAATCTCGGGGCGCCCCAGAGCCTGCTACGGTTCTCCGCCCGCCAAAGCAGGCCGGCCCTCCTCGCCCCTGATGCGGCCGGCCCCCTCGCCGGGGGAAGTGGGTCCCAAAAGCTTGCTGCCGCTTTCGGGATGGAGCGGGCAACGGGATTCGAACCCGCGACACCAAGCTTGGGAAGCTTGTACTCTACCAGCTGAGCTATGCCCGCTTAATCAATTATTTTTATAAAAAATCTTCCAAATTGTCAAGCCGTTTTTTCCGCCGCGCCCGCCGGGCTCTGGCTTTCCTGCAACAGCACCCGGGCCTGGTCAATGTCCGCGCGGATCTGCGCAGCCAGGGCCTCGATGGAAGGAAAACGCCGCTCTTCCCTCAGGCGCGCGATGAACTCCACCCCCAGATGCTCGCCGTAGAGGTCCCCGGCAAAATCCAGCAGGTGCACCTCCAAAGAGAGCTCCTGGTTGTCGAAGGTGGGGCAGGTGCCGATGTTGGCCACGCCGGGGAGGCTTTCCGCCCCCCGCCGCACCCGCACCGCGTAGATGCCCGTGGCAGGCAGCAGGTCGTTGTCCGGTGTGAGGTTGGCGGTGGGCACCTTGAGCACCGCGCCGCCCCGGCCCTTGCCGGGCACCACCCGGCCCTCCACCATGTACGGCCGGCCCAGGAGCAGGTTGGCGTCGGCCACCTTGCCCAGGGTGATGAGGGCCCGGATGAGGGAGCTGCTCACCACGGCGTTGTTCACCTCCACGGCCCACACTACCTGCACCGTGAAGCCCAGGGACTGGCCCATCTCCTTGAGCAGGGCGATGGTCCCCTCCCTTTTGCGGCCGAAACAGTAGTCATGCCCCACCACCAGTTCCCGGGCCTTGAGGCGCTCCACAAAGTACTGGTGCACAAAATCCCGCGCCGGCAGGGCCGCGAACTCCCGGGTGAAAGGCAGCACCACCACCGCCTCCATGCCGGCCTGGGAGAGGAGGTGCAGTTTCTGGGCGGGGGTGGTCAACAGAGGCAGGCTGGTCTCCGGCCGCAGCACCCGGCCGGGGTGCGGGTCGAAGGTCAGGGCCACCGGCTGGCAACCCAATTCCCGGGCCCGCTGACAGACCTTGCCCAGAATGGCCCGGTGCCCCAGATGGACGCCGTCGAAATTTCCCACCGTCACCACGGTGCGGACAAACGGCCCGTCCCCCGGAGGCAGATCATAATAAACCATGGTCACGCTTCACCTTGATATTGATCGGAACCCCGACGCGTTGCCGCCTGGCGGAGCCAAATTGGAACCTTCTTTCCGGCCAATTTGCGCGAGGTCTCTTGACAGAATTCAAACTTTTATTATAATTTTATTTTTGAAAATTGCCAGGGAGCGGGACGCAAGCTTCGCCTCCCGGCAACTTCGCCGAAGTGGCGGAACTGGTAGACGCGCTAGGTTCAGGGTCTAGTGGGCGACAGCCTGTCGGGGTTCAAATCCCCGCTTCGGCACCATTTGATTTAAAAGAGGCGTAACCTCAAAAGGTTGCGCCTTTTCTTTTTTGGCGGGTTGCGGCTGGATGCGTTTCCAAGCGGTTGACCATCTGCCGGTTGCTGCTGGGGACAGGCGCCCGCAGATATTGACGGTCACCTGATTGGCGGTGGGGTTGAAACAGTCACCCCGTGACGCCCGAGGAGATCCCCGCCGCGGCGGCCCGGGACCGCTATGACCTGAAGGGCTGCGGCGCCACTGTCTGGGAGCAATAATGGAAAAGAGGATAGTGGTTGCTATTCGCCGGGCAATACGCTATCTTTGGCTAACGTATCGTCATGCGTGGGAAAAAGCCCAATCATGGCCGGGGCACGGCCTTGGCGGAAAGCCCGCCTGCTCCCCAGGGGACGCAGATCAAGGGGCGCCTGTGGCTGGAGAAGGACGGGGAGACCTTTCTCAGCTGGGGCCGGGTGGTGCTGCTGGAGCGCATCCGGGAACACGGCTCCATCGCCGCAGCGGCCCGTTCCCTGGACATGGCGTACAGTCATGCCTGGTCTTTGGTGGCCGACATGAACCGCCTGGCCGGAGAGGAACTGGTGTCACGGACCTTCGGCGGCCGCGAGGGCGGAAAAGCCTGGCTCACTCCGGCCGGGGAAGCGGCGGTGGTCAGATTTTGGGAATTGGTCCAAGACTTCCGGGAATGGCTGGCCCACCAAAAGGTTTGACCCACCCCCCGAGAATTGTGGGCAGCTTTTGTCTCGATGGCGTGACAGGGAACCGTCTTTCCTGCCTTGCCCTGATATTTTCCCTGTGATAGCAATTTATCAAAAGAATTCAAAGCTTTGACAGTTCCTGAAGCCGCCTGGCAACTGTAACGCACCCGCCCCCGGTGAACTGCTCTTGCCCTCCTCGCTATAACCCGGCATTCGTGATGGTTTCCACCCGGCCATTCTGCAGGGAATATTTGGTTACCACCAGTCCCAGTTTCTGCTCCTGCAAAGCCGCCCGGATAATGGAGCTTTCCTGCTGCAATTTTTCCAGCAAGGCCTGGAGATGCAGATCCGTGGCCGCCTCCACCAACGCGGGGCCCTCCGGGACGCGCTCCCGGGCCCGGGCGGCGGACGGGGCGATCTGGCGCACAATGGCGCCGATATGGCCTTCATCGAGATCAGGGTGATGCACCGCAGCCGTAACCGCGCCGCAACACTCATGGCCCTTGATGACCAGCAGGGGCACATGGAGGTGCGCCACGGCATATTCCAGGCTCCCCATGGTGGTGGGCTCCAGCACCAGGCCGGCGCTGCGCACCACGAAGAGATCGCCCAGGCTCTGGTCAAAGATGAGTTCCGCCGGCACCCGGGAATCGGAACAGCATAAGACCGCCGCCTTGGGCGTCTGGCCCCTGGTGAGGGTGCGGCGTAAATCCATGAGGTTGCGGCCCATAAACAAGCCCTGCACAAAACGCATGTTGCCGGCCATGAGTTCCTGCCAGACGTGACCGGGGGAAGGACTGGCCTGGTTCTGTTTCATGAAAGATTGCTCCTGAGGCGGAAGTATGGGTCACCTGCACGCGTCAGTGACGCGGTAGCCACTTTAAAAGGGTTGCGCCAGTTTACTTCTCAGTTCATGGTTCTGGGCGGTCAACTCCTGCCAGCGCCGGGCCTTGTCCAGGGCCAGGAGGATTTGCTCTTTGCGGAATGGCTTGGTGATATAATCGAAGGCCCCTTTCCGGTTGAGCAAGGAAAGCATGTCGATTTCGTCATCCTCGGCCAGTAGGCGTCCCACGGGGCGTTCTCCCGGTTGCGAGGAATTTGCTAATACTTGGGCTGCAAAGAGACGAAAAAGGTGGTGCCGCTGGGGCCGCCTTTCTCGTCAGCCACCTTGGTTTCAAAGCGAATATCGCCGCCATACTTCTTCACTGCGGCATAACTGACGGAGAGCCCCAGCCCGGTGCCCTTGCCCGGTTCCTTGGTGGTGAAAAACGGGTCGAA
>CAZFWX010000017.1:0-34221 GCA_964522695.1 uncultured Desulfobacterales bacterium | reverse complement strand
CATGCCCCACCATACCCGCAACCTGACCGATAGCAGCAAACCGCTCATAATCAATCAACTGCTTTGTGCGTTGCTCAACTATTTTCTCCAACTGCCGATTGTACTGCTCGATTCTCTCTTCGCTTTCTTTTCTTTTTGTAATTTCGGCATAGAAGGAGTAAGATAAGACAGATTATTATAAAAAATATAATTGGACGTTCAATATAGTTAAGACAGATTGACCAAAGAATATTTAGCCAATCGAAAAAGGGGGCTATTTTAGTTGTTATAATGGTGCAAATAAATACTATTGATGAGTATGCTAAAGGATATATTGGATAATAAGTGATTCTAGTATAACGATTGATATCTTCTTTCGGTTCCTCATCTCCTAAGTAGCGATAAATTATATTATAATCCTTCCTTATCATTGATATATCCATTCTATATCCGATCAAATCGATATGAATTTTCCATATAATATACAAGCAAGTAAAAAATATTATAAAAATAAGTATCTTCTTGATATCAAAGGAAATATCTTCTGGTTTAAAATAATAGATCCCCATAATAAGAGCAGTGGAATAATAAGTAATTCTCATTTGAACTTTCTTAGCAAATTCAATATTCTCTGTTGCAATCTTATAAAGTGTTTTCGCCCATTCTATTCGTGCATTCATATTTAATAATCCTACCCACCGTTTCCCAAGATCTTGTTTGGGAGGTCAGATAAAGCCACAGTCTTTAAGGCATCTTTGGCCAAGCTGAGCTTGGCGAACAAGAGTGTTCCCAGGAGTGAGCTTAAGAACAAGAAATTATAATTTTAATGCTTCTCATATTTATCACATTGTTCTTTTAATATTTTCTTTAAAGATATATATCTTTCATCAGTTTCAGGAATAATTTTATTAAATATATCAATTGCTGTATCGTAAACAGCAGATGAGATATCGTCGCCAGGTTTTTCAAATACCTGTAACAAAAAAGCAAAATAAGATATTCCATTAATGAAATCAGGATTATTAGGGTCCAATAACAATGTAATTGGAATATCTTTTCCTCTCACAGTATTCCATGAAGCCAAGGCATATGTTTCTATTATAAAATCTCTATTTAATTTATCTTTTATTTTTAATTTGTTAAATGTATTCAGGCAAAATTTCTCTAAATCCAATACATGGTTACACGCAAGGACAATTAAATCACCTAAAATAGCATATTTCCTTTTAGTCTTTTCCCCTTTTTCAGCAAATATAACATCTTGACAATGACTCGTTCTGCATAAGAAACTGTAACCGCCAAAATAATTGTCAAGATTGTATTCCATTAAGCCCCTTTTTATTCTCCTGCCAAACCAAGGCTTTCCTGATTCATAATTCTTTTTCTCCTTGATGATTTCACCCTCAGAAAAAACAGATAGACTATCCTCAATATATTTTAAATTCTCATTTATATTCTCTTCATGATCAGTAGTGGAAATTTTATATCCGGTTTCCCTTAATCGGTTTTCATCCCGCTTTCTGATTTCTTTAATGACATTTGACGCGATGAATATTTCATGTAATTGCATTTTGCGCATTGCCCGACCACGTTGGTCATTAATCAAGAATTTTGTTTGCAATATATTTTCTAAAAATGATCTACATAGGATATGAGCATCATTTACTTTACCAAATATTAGTAGCAAAACGATAGATGAAAATAGTCTTTTGCTTCGTAAATATAATACTAAAAGCAACCATTTCATATCAGGAATATCAGTGGATATATTAAAACTAATGCCAAGCTCTTTTGTGCATTGACCAAAATAATTTATTAATAATTGACATTTTTCTAGTATATTTATAAAATGGGGTTTGTTTTTTTCTTTCTCAATAACATATTTAATCAGCGCATCAATATTTAATAGGTCTTCATTCATAAAATCACTCTTTTTCCTGTTCACCAAAGACAAAAATTTGGAGTAACATTATTTATTGAAGCGATGTGCATAGAGTCGTTCCCAAGCGGGAGCTTGGGAACGAGGAAAAAGCAAAGATTGGTGGGCAGAGCGCACCCTACTTTTTAGGAAATCAACTGCACCATTTCCCGCACGGCCCGTTCCATGCCCACCAGGATGGCCCGGGCCATGATGCTGTGGCCGATGGAGAATTCCTCGAATTCCGGGCGGCCGCGGAAGGGCTTGATGTTGGTGTAATTGAGGCCGTGGCCGCATTTGACCCTGAGGCCCAGGCTCCTGGCGTGGCGGGCGCCATCCAGGAGTTCATCGAAAAGGCGTTGGGCCTCGGTTTCGGTTTGAGCTTCGGCGTAGGCCCCGGTGTGCAGCTCCACCCACTGGGCCCCCACCTCTTTGGCGGCGTTGATCTGGGCGGCGTCCGGGTCCACAAAGAGGCTCACGGTGAGGCCGGCGTCCCGCAATTTCTTCACAAAATCTCTAAAATATTCCTTCTGCCCCGCCACATGGAGCCCGCCTTCGGTGGTGAGTTCCTGCCGTTTTTCGGGCACCAGGGTGACGAAATTGGGCTTGACTTCCGTGGCGATGGCCAGCATTTCGGCGGTGGCCGCCATTTCGAGATTCAGCCGGGTCTGCACGGTCTGGCGCAGAATTCTTAAATCCCGGTCCTGGATGTGCCGCCGGTCCTCCCGCAGGTGCACGATGATGCCGTCGGCCCCGGCCAACTCCGCCAGAGCGGCGGCGGTCACCGGGTCGGGTTCATGGCCCAGCCGGGCCTGGCGCAGCGTGGCCACATGATCCACATTCACTTCCAACTTCGCCAAGAAAGGTCCTCCCGAAGATGCGGGGCTTCAGGTTGGGTCTGAGCTGGCTGGAAAGCCCGCGCCACCATTTGATGCAAACCAATATCAAACTTGCACAGGTGAGGACACCTGTGCCACTTGAGGTTGTTTCAGGTGGCTGGAAATTTCTATTTATGAAGCCGTCATCTACTTGAAAGGGGCAGGCAGTGCGCGCCATGCACCTTATTGGTGGCACAGGCTTTCCAGCCTGTGCAGACACCCGGGGGCGGGTGTCCCACACCAAAACAATTAAAAGCACCCTAAACTGAAAACCTTCATCGGCGGGACGCCGGTGCCACTGACACCCAGGTTAATACGAAGCAGACTGTCATGGCGGGATGCACTCCGCTTTCCCGCTCTACGCCTCTTTGCCTCTACGTCTTGGCTATCCACTTATTTCAAAACTTCCATCAATTCCCAGGTCTTGGCCTCCATGCGGGCGTCATCGGCCGGGGTCTCGTGGTCGTAGCCCATCAGGTGGAGTATACCGTGAATCAGGTAAAAGTCGAGGAGTTCTTCCCAGGGCCAGTCCTGCTCCGCGGCTTGGCGCACGGTGGTTTCCACGGAGATGACCACTTCGCCCAGCATTAGGGGCGGTGAGGTAAATTCTGGGCCGGATGGTCCAGAACTTACCGAATCCCTTCTCCTCTCTGGGGTTGGGGGAGGGGGTGTGGGGGAAGAAGACATGAGGTCCACAGGCTGGAAAGTCTGCGCCACCATCCCCTGACCCCCTCCCCCACTCTCAGTTTCCTCTCCTCTCTCCCCCCAATCCACCGGAAAGGCGATGACGTTGGTGGGGCCGGATTTACCGAAGGTGGCCCGGTTGAGAAGGCTCATGGCCCGATCGCCCAGGAGGGTGAGGCTCAGTTCGGCCTCAGGGCATGCCAAGGCGCTTAAGATCTTCCCGGCTTTTTCCCTTATCTTCTCCAGATTTAGCCGGACTTTTCTTTGCCGGTTGTTTATCCAGATCCTCATGGGTCTTGGTCTTTTCGGCTGGCTGGGGGTAGTGGACGCGCTGGTGGAAAATGCCGTTCAAAATCTTGTTGAAGCTCTTGGCGATGAGGTGCAGTTCCTTCAACGTCAGATCGCATTCATCCAGTTGCCCGTCGGAGAAGACGTTGTTGATGATTTTCTGCACCAGGCCCTGGACCCGGGCGGGAGTGGGGTCCACCAGAGTGCGGGAGGCGGCTTCCACCTGGTCCCCCAGCAGCACCAGGCCCGCCTCTTTGGTCTGGGGCCGGGGGCCGGGGTACCGGAAGTCTTCGATGTTCACCTGGTCGGGATTGGCGGCCTGGGCCTTGGCCTTGTGATAGAAATAGCTGATGGTGCAGGTGCCGTGGTGCTGCTGGATGATTTGGACCAGGGGTTCCCCCAGCCGGTGCTGGCGGACCAGTTCCACGCCGTCCTTGACGTGGGCGATGAGGATGAGACTGCTCATGGAGGGGGCGAGTTTTTCGTGCTTATTTTCTTCGCCCAGCTGGTTTTCCACGAAGTACGCGGGCTTGCGGATCTTGCCGATATCATGGTAATAGGCCGCGGCCTTGGCCAAGAGGGGATTGGCGCCGATGGCTTCGGCCGCAGCCTCCACCATCTGCCCCACCACCAGGGAGTGATGGTAGGTGCCCGGGGCGATGAGCATGAGTTCCCGGAGAATGGGCTGATCTAAGTTCAGGATTTCCAGATGGCGGATATTGGAGGTGTAGCCAAAGGCCACCTCGATGGCGGGGCTGAGGCCCAGGGTGAGGATGCCGGTGAGGAGGCCGCCGGTCAGGGCGAAGGCCTGGCCGATGAACAGTTCCTTGGCGGTGAAGGGGAAATCCATGAGCTTGAAGGCCGTGAGCATGGCCAGGTTGACCAGGGAAACGGCTAGGCCGGTATGCACCAGGGACCCCCGGCGCCGGGAGCGCCGCATGCCCCAGGCGCCCACCATGCCGGCGGTGAGGAAATAAAGAAAGAAAAGCAGAGACTTATGCAGAAGCAGGGCCCCCAGGGTGGCCATGAGGAAGGCCATGATGACCCCGGTCTCCAGGCCCAGAAAGAGGGCCGCCAAGGTGGGGAACACGGCCAGGGGCAGGGCATAGATGATGTGCGCGCCGATCTCCGGGCGGGTGCGGGAGACCATGTCTCCCAGACCCAGGACCGCGGCGGTGAAATAGGTGCCGGAGACCAGCAGGACGGCCAGGAAGCTCAAGTCCCGCAATTTGGGGGAGAAGGATTTAAAGGTGCCCAGGGCCAGGCGGTAGGAGATGCCCAGGACCAGGGCGACCGTCAGGAAGGTGCCGAAGAAAATGATGATGCCGCGGTTTTGGGGGTAAATGAGGGCATGGGCCTTGAGTTTGGCGACGTGCAGCGGGGTGAGGATCTCACCTTCCTGGACGATGAGCTCTTTCTTCTGCACCTGGAAAAAGGTGGGCTTGAGCTGGTCCAGCCTGGCCTGCTGGCGCGTCTGGGTTTCGGCCAGGTTGGGGGAAACGTTGGGCAGCAGGAGGTATTGCACCAGATCACAGACCAGAAAGCGGTCCGCGGGGGTGAAGTCCACGGCCACCTCCCGGCAGTAATTGGCCACGGGTTTGCGGATATCCTCCAACTCCATGAAAGGGTAGGGGGGAGTGAAGAGCTGCTCCTGACGGGAGGGCAAGCGCCGCAGGGAGATTTCCTTGGGCTCCGGGTTGGGGAGACTGCGGGCGGAAATCAGGCCTTGCTGGAAAAATTGCCGGAGAATCTGGGTGGCCAGATTCTCCAGGGTAGGCGAGAATTCGTTTTTTGCCAAAAGATAGAAAGTGGGATTGGGCAGGGAAACGCCCAAAAGGCGCTCGAATTCCGGTTTTTGTTTCAGAATCTCCTTATAGACCGCATTGAATGCGGGCTGCGCGTCTCTCCGGGATTTGGCGGTCGCCGGGGGAGGATGCATGATCTCCTGATACTTCTGGCGGATAAACTCCAGGGACTGGTGCAGGCGTTCCTCCACCTTACTGACTGCGCCTTCGTCCAGATCGAAGACCGGGGGCACCTGGGCCAGGGTTTCCTTCTGGCGCTGGGCCAGGGTTTCCACGTCCTGGACCAGGAAGCTGCCCACGGCCCGGACGGTTTCCCGGGCCGGCGTCCCTTCCCGGTATTTGGTCCAGGGCTTCTGCAGGGGCGGACTCAGCAGCAGGGCCACGGCCAGGCTCAGGGCCGTCAGAATGCCCAGGCGGGCGGCCAGTTCCAGGCGGGGCGCCAGGTGGGGATGGCGGGTGAGGGAGCGGTTGATGCGGTTCCGCCAGTTGCGCCCCCGGCCGAAAATATGTCCGACTTTCTCGTTGGGTTCGCGTTCAGCCACGGGGGGCTCCCATTTTGCCTTTGGTCTGCCGGGCGCGGCGGCCTTCGTAGGCCCGGATGATGTCCTGCACCAGATGGTGCCGGACCACGTCCCGTTCGGTGAAGTGGACCATGGAAATGCCTTCCACGTCGCCCAGGAGCTCCCGGGCCTCCACCAGGCCCGAAAGGACGCCCGCGGGCAGGTCCACTTGGGTGACGTCGCCGGTGATCACCGCCTTGGCCCCGAAGCCCAGGCGGGTGAGGAACATGAGCATCTGCTCGGAGGTGGTGTTCTGGGCTTCATCCAGGATCACGAAGGAGTCGTTCAGCGTCCGGCCCCGCATGAAGGCCAGGGGCGCCACCTCGATGACCCCCCGCTGCACCAGGCGGGTGGCCTTCTCAAAGTCCATCATGTCGTGCAAGGCGTCGTAGAGGGGCCGCAAGTAGGGGTTGACCTTTTCATAAAGGTCGCCGGGTAAAAAACCCAGCTTTTCCCCGGCCTCCACCGCGGGCCGGGCCAGGACGATGCGGATGTATTCGTGGTTCATGAGCGCGGCCACGGCCATGGCCATGGCCAGGTAGGTCTTGCCGGTGCCCGCGGGACCGATGCCGAAGACCACGTCGTGGGTGCGGATGGCTTCGATGTAGCGCTTCTGGTTGAGGCTTTTGGGGGTGATGCGCCGCTTCATGGCGGAGATGAAGACGGTGTCCAGGAAGAGCTCTTTCAGAGATGGGGCGCCGTTTTCCTGGAGGATGCGCACCGCGTACTGGACGTCCTGGGGCACCACGGCGTAGCCCGCCTCCAGAAGGCCATAGAGTTCGGTCAGGACCCGTCCGGCCAGGTTGACATCTTCGGGGGGGCCTTCCAGGTGCACCTGGTTGCCCCGGGCGTTGAGCTTGATCTTGAGGCTGCGGCCGATAAGGCGCAAATGTTGGCTCTGTTCGCCGAAGAGGGCCTGGGCCAGGGTGTTGTCGGGAAAGGTGAGTTGGTGGGTGGCCATGGATGGGGGAGCCGGGCGGTCTAATCGTAGGCGGAAGTGAGGCCCATGACCTGGCCCTGGATGCGCCGCCGGCGGGGGCGGTTGTCGAAGTCCACCAGGACGATCTGCTGCCAGGCGCCCAATTGCAGCCGGCCTTGGGCGATGGGGACGTTCAGGTCCGGCTTCAGAAAGGCGGCTCGCACATGGGCGTAACCGTTGCCGTCGCCCCAGCGCCGGTCGTGCTCATAGGTGAGGTTCTGGGGAAAGAGGCGTTCGATGGCGGCCTTCAAGTCGTTGACCACGCCGGTTTCGTATTCAATGGTGGTGAGGGCCGCAGTGGAGCCCGCAATGAATAAGTTAAGCAATCCCAGATTGACGCCCGTTTGGTGCACCTGTTCGGACACCAGGGCCGTGAGGTCCAGGACGTCGGTAAAGGCGGTGGTGGCCATTTCCAGGGAGAAGGTTTCCAGGGTGAACATATGCCAGTCATTTTACCAAAAAACTTTCAAGGGATAAAAGAGAATTGCAGGGTTCGGCGTGTCCCCCCTGCCTGCTTCCTGGGCTCGGATGCACCGGGCGCCGGCAACACAATCCTCGTCTCTAGTGGAACGTCCCAGGATTTCCTTACACAAATATCGGCACTCCATTCTCCCCCTCCCCTGGTGGGAGGGGGTTGGGGGGAGGGGGAGATACTTTTGCAAGGTTAGAAAATCTACAGAAAATTTGCCACCCCCACCCCATCCCTCCCCCATCAAGGGGGAGGGAGAATATGACCGATATGCCATGACGACGCTGTTAAGTTATTTCTGAAACGCAACACTATAGATTACTTCGTAATTTTATATTTGCAATTTATATGCCGCTTAGGGCTGTCTTTGACCCGGAAGCAGGGCCGGTGCGCTTGTCCAGGCCGCCGGCATTTTCCTGTGTGTGTTTTCGTTAACACATTGTATCATAATGCAGTCAAGAAAAATGGAAGGTTGCGGCGGACACCGGTTCCGTCAATCAGAGAATTCATCCATGGGCTTTTTCGAAACCTTTGTGGCCTGGCGGCTGCTCCGGGGAGTGCGGCGGCAGAAGGGCTTCATCTCCCTGTCCACGTTCATTTCCATCGCCGGGGTGGCCGTGGGCGTCATGGCCCTGATCATCGTCATCGGCGTCATGACCGGCTTTGTCAAGGACTTGCAGAGCAAGATCCTGAGCGTCAACGCCCACATCATCGTGCTCAAACGGGGGGCCACCCTGCCCGACGACGGCCAGTTGGCCCGGGAAGCAGCCCAGGTCCCCGGCGTGGCCTCTGCCGCCCCTTTTATCTACACCCAGGTGATGTTTTCCGCGCCGGGCAATATCTCCCCGGGCGTGCTGCGGGGGGTGGACCTGGACACCATCAAGTCCGGGGGCTCCCGGGCCCTGACCGTGGTGCAGGGGAAGTTCGGGGACCTGGCCGATACCTCGCCCGAGGATCCCCCCGGCGTGGCCATCGGCAAGGAGATGGCCAGCAACCTGAAGCTGGCCGTGGGGGATTACCTGAACGTCATCTCGCCCCTGGGCAGCGTCACCCATTTAGGTAGGATGCCCCTCCAGAAATCCTTCCGGGTGTGCGCCATCTTCCAAACCGGCATGTACGAGTTCGACAACCGGCTGGTCTTCGCCGCCATGCCCCGGGTGCAGGAATTTTTGGGGTTCGGCCGCCGGGTGACGGGCCTTGAGCTCCAGGTGAAAGACGTCTATCAGGCCAACCAGGTGGCCGTGGCCCTGGAACAGAAGCTGGGGCCGTCCTTCCTGGTCCGGGACTGGCTGAGCATGAACCGGGCCCTCTTTGCGGCCCTGCAGTTGCAGAAGGTTACCCTGTTCATCATCCTCACCCTCATCATCATCGTGGCTGCGTTCGGCATCGCCAGCACCCTGTTCATGATGGTGATGCGCAAAACCAAGGAAGTGGCCATCCTCAAATCCATGGGGGCCACCCGGGCCAGCATCATGCAGATCTTCGTGTTGAACGGCCTGACCATCGGCGCCATGGGCACCTCCGTGGGTCTGGCCCTGGGCCTGATCCTGTGCGGTTTGCTGGAAAAATACGAATTTATCAAGCTGCCCCAGGAAGTGTACTCCATCTCCACCCTGACTGTGCAAATCCAGGCCCTGGATGTGATTCTCATCATCGGCGCGGCTCTGGCCATCAGCTTTGTGGCCACCCTCTACCCTTCCTGGAAGGCCTCCCGCCTGGACCCGGTGGAGGCCATCCGCTATGAGTGAGGGGGGGCTAGCGGGGCAGCATTGAGAGAGGGGCAAGGGGGCCCCATTTCCACTCCCCTGGGATTTTTTCCCAGGGACGGAAGAAAATACAGGGCCGTCGCCCACGGCGGCCAATACCTCGGACACCCGGGGGCGGGTGTCCTGCACAAAAAGCCTTGTGCTGGCTGTGAAAGATTGTCATTTATCGGTGGCACAGGCTCTCCAGCCTGTGCAGGTAAACGGCGGCCGGGAGGCCCGCCCTGCCATGGGTTCCCCCCACATTAACCTTGACTTGCTACAGGGAATAATCTACAAACTAAAAGTTTCACAAGAATTTTTCTGGATTTTCCCCGATCCTTTCGCCAGGTTGAGAACATGGCTCTCATAGACCGCATCATCGCCCAGCGCCGGGCCAAGGTGGCCGAGTGGCGCGGGCTGGGCATCGACCCCTATCCCAACCGCTTCCGTCCCGGACACAGCATCGCCCAGATCGTGGAGTCTTATGGCGCGCATGACCGGGAGGCCCTGGAGGCCCTGACGGGCAGCTTCACTTTGGCCGGCCGCCTGGTGCTCATGCGGGAGTTCGGCAAGGCCAGCTTTTTTCACATCCAGGACGGCTCCGGCCGCCTCCAGGCTTACATCCAGCGCCAGGCAGTGGGCGAGGAGGCGTACCGGCTTTTCAAGAAGCTGGATGTGGGGGACATCATCGGCCTGACCGGCACCCTTTTCCGCACCAAGACCGAGGAACTGACCCTGGCGGTGCAGGAGGTGACTCTCCTCACCAAGAGCCTGCGGCCCCTGCCGGAGAAGTTCCACGGCCTCACCGACGTGGAGCAGCGCTACCGCCAGCGCTACGTGGACCTCATGGTCAATCCCGAGGTGCGCCGGGTCTTCGAAACCCGCTCCGCCATCATCCGCCATCTCCGTCAGTTCCTGGAATCCCGGGGTTTCCTGGAGGTGGAAACCCCCATGATGCAACCCATTCCCGGGGGGGCCACGGCCAAGCCTTTCGTCACCCAGCACCACGCCCTGGACACCAAGCTCTACCTGCGCATCGCCCCGGAGCTTTATTTAAAGCGCCTGGTGGTGGGCGGCATGGAGCGGGTTTACGAGATCAACCGCAATTTCCGCAACGAAGGCCTCTCCACCCTGCACAACCCCGAATTCACCATGCTGGAGTTTTACCAGGCCTACGCCACTTTCGAGGACCTGATGGTCCTCACCGAAGAGCTTTTCGCCTCTTTGGCTTTGGCGGTCGCGGGCAATCTGGCGGTCACCTACCAGGGCCAGGATATTGATTTCACGCCGCCCTGGCGGCGCCTGGACCTGCGGGAGTCCCTCACCGCAGTGGGCGGCATTCCCCAGGAAGTGGTGCGCGACCGGGAGGCCCTTTTGCGGCTGGCCCGGGAGGAGGGCATCGCCCTGCGTCCCGGCGAGGGCTACGGGCGGGCCCTGACCAAGCTCTTCGACCTGCGGGTGGAAGCCAACCTGGTGCAGCCCACCTTCGTGGTGGGCTATCCCACCGAGACCTCGCCCCTGTCCCGCTGCAACGACGAGAACCCGGACGTGGTGGATCGCTTCGAGCTCTTCATGGCCGGCCGGGAGATGGCCAACGCCTTTTCCGAGCTCAACGACCCCGACGATCAGCGGGCGCGTTTTGAAAAACAGATGGCGGCGCATCAGGCCGGGGACGAAGAGGTTCCCCACGCGGTGGACGAGGACTTCCTCCAGGCCCTGGAGTACGGCATGCCGCCCGCCGCGGGCGAGGGCATCGGCATCGACCGGCTGGTGATGCTCTTCACCGACTCCCCTTCCATCCGGGACGTCATCCTGTTTCCCCAGCTGCGGCCGGAGAAGTAGTACATGGGTTTTTTCGAAACCTTCGTGGCCTGGCGGCTGCTTCGGGGAGTGCGGCGGCAACGGGGGGTCATCTCCCTGTCCACCTTCATCTCCATTGCCGGCGTGGCCGTAGGGGTCATGGCCCTCATCGTCGTCATCGGCGTCATGACCGGCTTCGACCGGGACCTGAAAAAGAAAATCCTCAGCGTCAACGCCCATATTGTCATCACCAAGCAAGATGCCGCCATTCCAGACGACGGTCAGGTGGCCAAGGAAGTGATGCAGGTGCCCGGGGTGGTGTCCGCGTCCCCCTATATCTCCACCCAGGTCATGTTCTCCTCGCCGGGGAACATCTCCGGCGGGCTGCTGCGGGGGGTGGATCTGGAGACCATCAAAGGCGGAGGCCCCCAAGCCCTGACGGTGCTCCAGGGGAACTTCGCGGACCTGGCCGAGAGCGGCCCGGAAGACTTTCCCCGGGTGGCCGTGGGCAACGAATTGGCCAAGACTCTCAACCTGCAGGTGGGCGATAAACTCAATATCATTTCTCCCCTGGGAAGCCTCACCCCCATGGGACGCATGCCCCGCCTCAAGGAATTCCGGGTCAGCGCCATCTTCCACACCGGCATGTATGAGTTCGATGCCAACCTGGTCTTCGCCAGCATCCCCCAGGCGCAGGCCTTCCTGGCCCTGGGCGGCCGGGTCACCGGGCTGGAGGTCCAGGTCAAAGACTTGTACGAAGCCGATGAAGTGGCCGCAGCCCTGGCCAAGAAGCTGGGTCCGGCCTACCAGGTGAAGGACTGGATGCGCATGAACCGCAGTCTCTTTTCCGCCCTCAAACTGGAAAAGCTGGCCATGTTCATCATCCTGACTCTCATCATCCTGGTGGCCGCCTTCGGGATCGCCAGCACCCTGTTCATGATGGTGATGAAGAAAACCAAGGAAATCGCCATCCTGAAATCCATGGGGGCCACCCGGCAAAGCATCATGCAGATTTTCATGGTCAACGGTCTGACCATCGGGGTCATCGGCACCACCATCGGCCTGGCCCTGGGGCTGTTGGTGTGCTTTCTCCTGCAGCGCTATGAATTCATCCATCTGCCCCGGGACGTTTTTTACATCGCCACCCTGCCGGTGCAGATCCAGGGCCTGGACGTCATCCTGATCATCGGCGCGGCCCTGGCCATCAGCTTTGCGGCCACTCTTTATCCCTCGTGGCAGGCGGCCCGCCTGGACCCGGTGGAGGCCATCCGCTATGAGTAGAGGGGGGATTAGCTGTGACTGACATTGAAAGAAAGTGTGGCGCAGCCGCGCTCGGCTGACCTTGCGGGAATGCGGGCGAGGACGCCTGCTCCACACGCAATCTCGTCTGCCCCGGCGGCAGGTGCGTTGACGCTCCGGGGAGAAAATGGTAAGGTGGACTCCGTGGCAATAGGGCGAAAATGGCGGGTGTAAGCGAGACTCCGGGCCCCGTGAAGGTGCAGGTGGAGGGCCTGGTCAAGACTTTTGTCAGCAATGGCAACGAGGTGGAGGTCTTAAAGGGCCTCGACCTGACGATCTTTGCCGGCGAGACCATGGCGGTGGTGGGGGCGTCGGGGATTGGCAAATCCACCCTGCTGCACATCCTGGGGACGCTGGAACGTCCCACCTCCGGCCGCCTCCTGTGGGACGGGGAAGATGTCTTCGCCCTGGACGACCGCCGTCTGGCCTCCTTCCGTAACCGCAAGGTGGGATTCGTTTTTCAGTTCCATTACTTACTGCCGGAATTCAACGCCCTGGAAAATGTCATGATGCCGGCTCTCATCGCCCGGGTGTCGCCGGCCCGGGCCCGGGAGCAGGCCGAGGCCATTTTGGTGCAGGTGGGCCTGCAAAACCGCCTGAGCCACCGGGTTTCCACCCTGTCAGGAGGGGAACAGCAGCGGGTGGCGGTGGCCCGGGCCCTGGTGTTGGAGCCGGACGTTCTGTTGGCGGATGAACCCACGGGCAACCTTGATCCCAAAAGCGGCGCCCAGGTCCAGGAGCTCCTGCTGGGGCTCAACCGGGCCCGGGGCCTCACCTCGGTCATTGTCACCCACAACATGGAGATGGCCCGGGCCATGGACCGGGTGATCGCCCTGGTGGACGGGAAGGCCGAGATTCTGCCGCGTCAGTAGCAGGGCCATGGGGCCCTGCGCCGGCGCGGGCACGGGAGACATCACGGTGTTAAAACGCCTTGCACTGATCCTGGCGGTGACCTTGCCGTTCCTGGCCGGCGCGGCCGGGGCGCAGGAGCAGGAGATCGTCTTGAAGCGGGTGGCGGTTCTCCCCTTTACGGTGTTGAGCAAGACCCCCATGGAGTTTGTGGGGGAAAAGATCCGCCAGGAATTTCAGGAACGCCTGAAGTCGGAGGGCTTTACCCTGGCTGCGCCGGACGACGTCCAGAAGGAATTGGGCCGTATCAAGGAAGCCGTGACCGAACCCGTGGCCCGGGAAGTGGGCCAGAAGCTGGGCGTGGATGTGGTGGTCTGGGGGCAGTTGGTGGTCATCGGCGAAGCCCTGGCCCTGGAAGCCAGGATTTTAGACCTTAAGGGCAAGCCCCCCCTGGCCGTGCTGAAAGCCCAGGGCACGGGCATCAAGGCGGCCACCGACCTGAGCCGGCGCCTGGCCCAGGATGCCGCTCTGAAAATTCTCGGCAAAGAGCGCATCGCCAAGATCGACATCAAGGGCAACCGGCGCATCGAACGGGACGCCATCCTGGGCGCCATGCAGACCCGGGAAGGGGAGATGGTCTCCCCGGGCCGGCTGCGGGAGGACCTGAAGGCCATCTACAAGATGGGCTACTTCACCGACGTCAAATTTGACGTGAGCGACACGGCCCAGGGCCGGGTCCTCACCGTGCTGGTGGAGGAAAAACCGGCCATCCGGGAAATCATTGTCCGGGGCAACCAAAAGATAAAAAAGGACAAGATCCTGGAGGTCATGGAAGTCAAAAAGTTCGCCGTGGCCTCGGAACCCGCCATCAAGGAAAATATCGAAAAGGCCCTGGCCCTGTATCGGGATAAGGGCTACTACGAAGTCAAGATCACGCACAGCCTGGAGCCCATCAGCAAGACGGAAGTCAACCTGGTCCTGAACGTGGACGAAGGGACCAAGGTGTATGTCAAGGAGATCGAATTTGAGGGCAACAAGGCCGTCAAATCCAAGGACCTGCGCGGGGTCATGGAGACCAAGGCCTGGACCCCCGTCGTCTCCTATGTCACCGGCACCGGCCGGCTCAACCGGGAAGTCCTGGAGCGGGACCTGGAAAAGATTTCCGCGTACTATATGAACCGGGGCTACATCAAGGTCAAGGTGGGCGAACCCCGGGTGGACATCCGGGCCGGCAAGATCTTCATCACCATCCCCATCACCGAAGGGCCGGAATTCAAAGTGGGCAGCATCGATTTCCGGGGGGACCTCATCGAGGGCAAAGAGCAGCTGCGCAAGAGGCTGGAAATCATTAAGGCCAAGGTCTACAGCCGGGAAACCCTCCAGCAGGACATGACCACTTTGGCGGACCTCTATGCCGACCACGGCTATGCCAATGCCGACATCACCCCCCTGATCAAGGAAAACGAAGAGAACCTGACGGTGGATATCACCTTCGACATCCAGCAGGGGAAGAAGGTGCATGTAGAGCGCATCGAGATATCCGGCAACATCAAAACCCGGGACAAAGTCATCCGCCGGGAGATTCGGGTCTACGAGCAGGAGTTGTTCTCCGCCACCAAGCTCAAGGAGAGCCTGAAGAACCTGCGCCGCCTGGAGTACTTCGAGGACGTTAATTTCAGCACCAATCCGGGCTCCGCGCCGGATCGCGTGAATCTGAAGATTACCGTGAAGGAACGCCCCACCGGCTCCTTCGGGGTGGGTGTGGGCTACAGCACCCAGGACAAGTTGGTGGGCATGGTGGAAATCAGCCAGGCCAATCTCTTCGGCCGGGGCCAGCAGGTGCGCCTCCAGGGTTTGATCGGCAGCATCACCACCCGCTTCCGCTTCAGCTTCACGGAGCCCTACCTCTTTGACCGTCCTTTGGCTCTGGGTCTCGATGCCTTCAACTGGGAACGGGAATACGATGAATACACCCGCAAGGATAAAGGTGGCGGCATCCGCCTGTCCCACCCCTTAAAATGGCAGTATACGCGTCTTTACGGCAGCTACCGCTTTGAGGATGTGCATATCAGCGACCTGAGGGCCAATGCTTCCCAGACCTTGAAGGAAGCGGCCAACATCCACACCACCAGCGCCATTTCCCTGACCTTGCGGCGGGATTCCCGGGATGCCATCTTCACCCCCACCAAGGGCTCGGACAACTCCATCTCCATTGAAATGGCGGGCCTGGGCGGGGACACCGCCTTCATGCGGTACGTCATCGAGTCGGGCTGGTATTTCAACGTCTGGCGGAAAACCGTCTTTGTCCTGCACGGCCGCCTCGGGTACATGAATGTGCTGTCCTGGGGCCAGTTGCCGGCCTATGAGAAGTTCTACCTGGGGGGCATTGACAGTATCCGGGGCTTCAAATATGCTGAAATCAGCCCCCGGGACCCCCGGACCAATGAGCGCATCGGCGGCGACAAATTCGCCCAGCTCAACGTGGAGTTCCGCTACCCCATGCCCCTTCTGAGCAGGTTCGGCATGACCGGCACGGTCTTTTTCGACACCGGTAATGTCTGGGGGAGCGGCGAGGGTTATTTCTCCAGTATGCGCACCGCCGTGGGCACCGGCATCCGCTGGTACTCCCCCATGGGCCCGCTGCGCATTGAATGGGGTTACAATTTGAAGCCCAGGTCTTATGAAAAGCACAGCGCCTGGGAATTTTCCGTGGGCGGTTCGTTTTAAGACAGGGCGGACAACGACCTCCGGAGCCATCCTGGCTGGCGGGGGCGATGAGCATACGTTGAGGAGGAGTTCCATGATCAAATTAGTGGGTGCGGCCCTCTTGGCCGCGATTCTGGCCCTGCCGGCAGTGGGGCTGGCGGACATCAAAATCGGCGTCGTGGATACGGCGGATATCCTGAGCAAATCCGCGGAATGGAAGCGGGCCCAGGATGCGGTGAAAAGAAAAGTGGAAGAGATGGGCCGTCCCCTGGATCAGCGCCGTCAGGACATCAACAAACAGCTCCAGGAGTTGGAGCAGCAGGCCCAGGTGATGAAGGATGACGCCCGGAAGCGGCGCGCCGAGGAGATTCAAAAGAAGTTGCAGGAACTCCAGAAAAGCGCGGCCGATGCGGACAAGTCGTTAGCACAGTACGAGGAAAAGGAAAAGGCCCCCATCCTGCAAAAGTTACAGGCCGCCGTGGAAGCAGTGGCCAAGGATGAAAAGCTGGACATCGTCTTTCAGAACCAGGGTCTCTTTCTGAACAATAAATCCCTGGATATCACCGAGAAGGTTCGGAGCCGCTTCAGATAAACACCGGCATGGAACGCACCCTTGGCGACTTGGCGGTCTTCCTTGGGGGTGAGCTGCAGGGGCCGGCTCATCTGCCGATCCGGGGCATAAATTCCCTGACGCAGGCCACCCCCCAGGAAATAGCCTTTGTCGCCCATAAGCGCTACCTTCCCCAGGCTGAGGCGAGCCGGGCCGGGGCCCTCATCGTCTCGCCGGCCTGGACCCATCTGCCCCAGCCGCTGATCATCGTCCCCCAGCCCTATCTGGCCTACGCCCGGGTAGCCGCGCTCTTCGCCCCGCCCTTAAAACGGCAGGCCGGGATCAGCCCCGGCGCCCATGTGGGAGAAGGGGTGGATATGGGCCAAGACGTGTCCATAGCGCCCTTCGTCTTTGTGGGCGACGGCGCCCGCCTGGGTGACGGCGTCACCCTCATGGCGGGGTGCGTCATCGGCGCTGAAGCGAGCATCGGCGCCGGCAGCCTGCTCTATCCCCAGGTTACGGTCCTGGACCGCTGTGAAATCGGGGCGAACTGCATCATCCACAGCGGCACGGTCATCGGTGCGGACGGCTTCGGGTTCATTCCCACTTCCGAGGGGCACTTGAAAATCCCCCAATTGGGCCGGGTGGTCATCGAAGACGACGTGGAGATCGGCGCCAACTGCACCATCGACCGGGGGGCTCTGGAAGAGACGCGGGTGGGCCGGGGCACCAAGCTGGACAACTTGGTGCACTTGGCCCACAACGTCACCGTGGGCGAACACTCTCTGCTGGTGGCCCAGGTGGGCGTGGCCGGTTCCACCAAACTGGGTAAACGGGTAATGCTGGGAGGCCAGGTGGGCGTCGTGGGCCATCTGGAAATCGGCGATGGCGTCCAGGTGGCCGGACAGTCAGCCATCACCTCTTCCGTGCCCGCCGGCCAGGTGATGGGTGGGACTCCTGCCCTGCCCCATAAAGAGGCTTTGCGGGTGGTTAGCCATCTGCCCAAACTGCCGGAAATGTACCAGCGGCTGAAAAAATTGGAGGAGCAACTGGCGGAGCTGCGCGCCCGCCTGGGCGAGGAGTCCCGAGCATGAGTCAACTTGGCCCTTTGGATCTGGAGGAGATCAAGCGCATTCTCCCCCACCGCTATCCCTTTCTGCTGGTGGACCGCATTATCAGCTATGAGTTGGGGAAAAGCATTGTCGGCCTGAAAAACGTCACCGCCAATGAGCCTTTCTTCCAGGGGCACTTTCCGGGGCGGGCCATCATGCCCGGGGTCCTCATTATTGAGGCTCTGGCCCAGACCGGCGGCATTTTGGCTCTCCTGGCCAAGGAGGATCGGGGTCCCAACTCCCTGGTCTATCTCATGGGCCTGGATAAGGTGCGCTTCCGGCGGCCGGTGGTGCCGGGCGACCGCCTCATCCTGTCTTTGGAAGCCATGCGGCACGGCAGCCGGTATTCCAAGATGTGGGGACAGGCCCTGGTGGACGACAAAGTGGTGGCCGAGGCGGAGCTCATGGCCGCGGTGGGCCAGGAGGACGGATGAGCGCGGCCAAGATTCATCCCACCGCCCTGGTGGACCCCCAGGCGGAGCTGGCCTCCGGGGTGACGGTGGGCCCCTACACCATCATCCAGCCCCACGTGGTCATTGGCCCGGGCACTGAGATCGGCCCCCATGTGGTCATCAAGGAATTCACCCGGATCGGCGCCCGCTGCCGCATCTTTCAGTTCGCCTCCCTGGGGGAAATCCCCCAGGACCTAAAATTTGCCGGAGAAGAGTCGCAACTGATCATCGGCGACGACAACACCATCCGGGAATTCGCCACCATGCACCGGGGCACCGCCGGCGGCGGCGGCGTCACCCGGGTGGGGAACGGCAACCTTTTCATGGCCTACACCCACATCGCCCATGACTGCCTGGTGGGCAACGGCGTCATCATGTCCAACGCCGCCACCCTGGGCGGTCATATCATCGTCGAAGACCGGGCCATCCTGGGCGGGCTGGCCGCAGTGCACCAGTTCACCCGCATTGGCCGCCACGCCTTCATTGGCGGGGCCTCCGCAGTACCCCGGGACGTCCCCCCCTACACCATGGCCGTGGGCAACCGGGCCAAGCTGGTGGGGCTCAACCTGGTGGGGCTCAAGCGCCAGGGGTTCACCGACTCCAACTTGCAAGCCCTGAAACAAGCCTTCGAAACCCTTTTCCTCTCCGGCCTCAACCTCAAGGAGGCCATGGAGCGGGTCCGCCAGGACCTGCCGCCCCTTCCTGAAATCCAGCACATCCTTGATTTTGTGGCCACCTCCGAACGGGGCCTTTTGCCTGCCAATGGGCGAGAAACTCGGGCTCATCGCGGGTAAGGGGCAGTTTCCCCTGATGTGCGCCCGGGCCGCCCGGCAGCACGGCCTGGGGGTGGTGGCCCTGGCGCACCACGGCGAAACCGATCCGGCCCTGGCCGATCTGGCCGACGAGATCCACTGGATTTACGTGGGGCAATTGGGCAAGATCATCCGCGTCTTGAAAAACGCCGGCGTGCGCCGGGCCCTCATGGCCGGAGGCATCAACCGGGGCCGCCTCTTCACCCAGTTTCGTCCCGATTTCCGGGCCTTAAAGCTTTTGGCCCAGGTGGGCGTGGGGCAGGACGACCGGGTGCTGCGCGCGGTGGCCGGGGAAATGGAGCGGGAGGGCATCGCCGTCGTCGCCGCCACCCTCTTTCTGGAGGAGCTCATGGCCCCGGCGGGGCGGCTGGGCCGCCGCCGGCCTACGCCCTGGGAGATGCGGGACGTGAACTTCGGTTTCAAGGTGGCCAAAGAGGTGGGACACCTGGACATCGGCCAGTGCGCGGTGGTGCGCCACGGCGTGGTGGCGGCCCTGGAGGCCATCGAGGGCACCGACGAGGCCATCCGCCGGGGCGGGCGGTTGTCCGGCCCGGGCGCAGTGGTGGTGAAGGTGTGCAAGCCCCAGCAGGACCTGCGCTTTGACTTGCCCGCGGTGGGTCTGGGCACCATTGAGGCCATGGCGGAGGTGGGGGCCAGGGTGCTGGCCATCGAGGCCGGGAAGACCCTGATCTTCGACCGGGCCGAGATGATCAGCCTGGCTGACCGCCACGGCATCGCCGTCTGGGGCGTGGCCGAGACGCCGGATTCTTAATTATCAGAAAAAATCCATCAGGAAACAGGCTGCAAGGTCTGCGGGACACTCTCCACACGCGCTCCCCGCTTCCCGGAAAATTCCCCTCCTCACTGCACCGGCGCGCTCCCCGGTTCTTCATGGAGTTTCAAGACTTCGGGGCGCCGGGTCTGGTCGATCATGCGGTTCCAAATGTCCCGCAAGTCCTGGATGGCCTGTTTGATGTCCAGGTCCACGCCCTTGGCCTTGAGTTGCCCCAGGCAGAAATAGAGTTCGTTGAGCAGGCGGATCTGGGTGATGCCCACCACCTGCTCAAAGGCGTCGGCTCCCAGGGCTTTTAAGTCCAGGCGCTCCAGTTCCGCCAGCTCCAGGAGAATTTCCTCCGACAAGGCCGTGAGCAGGTCCTGATAAAAGTGCGGCCCTTCCAGACGGATGGCCCGTCCCCGGCTCAGGGCGATGATGGTGAGGGGCAGACCGTCCATCAGCAGGAAAGGGCCTTGTCTTTAAGGTAACGGGAGATGGCCCCGTCGTAGGCGTGGGTCAGGGCAAAGACTTTCTTGGCCAGTTGAAAGCGGGTGGCCAGGGTGGTGGCGCCATGATGGGCCTTCATTTCGTGCAGGACCTTGGCGTAGTCGGCCGGGTCCACCACCACGGTGACGGCCTGGTAGTTCTTGGCCGAAGCCCTAAGCAGGGTGGGACCGCCGATGTCGATGTTTTCAATGGCGTCTTCCAGGGTGCAGCCGGGTTTGGCCACGGCCTGCTCGAACTGGTAGAGGTTCACCACCACCAGGTCGATGGGGTTGATACCGTGGGCCGCCATCTGCTCCTTATGGCTGGCCAGGTCCCGGCGGCCCAGGATACCGCCGTGGATCTTGGGGTGCAGCGTCTTGACCCGGCCGTCCAGCATCTCGGGAAAACCGGTATAATCGGAAACTTCCGTCACCGGGATGCCGTTGTCCCGGAGGAGTTTGGCCGTGCCGCCGGTGGAGAGGATTTCCACCTGTTGCTCTGCGAGCCCCTTGGCGAATTCTACGAGCCCGCCTTTATCAGTAACGCTGATTAACGCCCGGGTGATGCGCTCCATCGCTGTCCTCCCTGTCAAGTGCACGATGCTTAGTCCTACTACAGGGGACAGGTGATTGCAAGCCCGGAAGCGCCCCGGCGGCGGGGAATTTTCTTCCCTGAAAGCACTGCTTTGCAGTAAGATAAAGCATGCGGTATGTCATTATCGGCGCCAGCGCGGCGGGCCTGGCCGCGGCGGAAACGGTGCGGGGGCTGGACCGGGCCGCCTCCATCACCCTCATCTCCGAAGAGCCGCACCTGCCCTACAGCCGGCCTTTGCTCACGTACCTGCTGGCCCGGGAGATCCAGCCCGAGCAGATCTTCCTGCGCACCGCTGATTATTTTGAGCGCTTCAGATTCACCCCCCGGCTGGGGGAGCCGGTGGTGCAGGTGGACCCGGAGGCTCATGAGGCGCACCTGGCCTCCGGGCAGACCGTGCCCTATGACCGCCTGCTCATCGCCTCGGGGGCCCAGCCCCGGGTGCCGGACATCCCCGGTTTGGACCTCGCGGGCGTCTTCACACTGCGTCACCTGGCCGACTGGCAGCGCCTGGAGGCGGAGCTCCCTGCAAGCGGCCCGGTGGTGGTGGCGGGCATGGGGGCCGTGGGCCTCAAGGCCGCGGACGCCCTCCTCTCCCGTGGCCTGGAAGTACACGTCCTGGCCCGGGGAGCCCAGGCGCTCTCCAAGGTGCTGGACGCCACCGCCGCGGCCCTGCTGGATGCCGCCGTCACGTCCCGGGGCATCGCCGTGCACTACAATGCCTGGCCCACGGCCCTCAAGGGCGAGGCCGGGCGGGTAAGCGCGGTGGTTTTAAATGGCGGCCGGAAACTGTCCGCCGGCGCAGTCCTCTTTTCCGTGGGCGTGCAGCCCCGGGTGGACTTTCTGGCCGGCACGGGTCTTGCGGGGGTAGACGGCATTCCCGTGGACGAGCGCCTGGGAACGGCCCATCCCCACATCTTTGCCGCGGGGGACTGCGCGCTGCCTTTACATTGCCTCACCGGGCAGCGGGCCGCGTTTCACATCTGGCCCGCGGCCGCGGCCCAGGGAGAGGTCGCCGGGGCCAATATGGCCGGGGCCCGGCGCACCTACGACGGCATCTTGCCCATGAACAGCATTTCGCTGAAAGGCTTCAGGATTATCACCGGCGGCCATCAGTTCCCCGAAACGCCGGGTGGCGAGGTCTTGGCGCACCTGGACGGGCGCACGGGCCAGTACCGCCGCCTGGTCATCGACGACGGCCGTCTGGTGGGCCTGACCCTGGTGGGGCCGGAAATCACCCGGGCCGGCATATATTTTCAGATCATGGCCCGCAAGCTGGCGCTCAAGGATTTGCCCGTGGACATCCGCTCGGCCGATGTTCACCCGGGCAAGCTGTGGGGATGACGGGGGGGCTCCGGCCAAGCTGCACCTACATCGGCGAATTAAGCGTCCTGATAGAATAATTTACAGGTTATAATGGAAATCTATTCCCTGAATTTATGGGGAAAAGCGCGTTTTTGTCACCCCGAGGGACACTTAAGGGGTTTAAGTCCTTATAGAGACGAGATGCATCGTTTCGCGCAGGATGTCCATTCTGCGTGATGGGTTCTCCCTTCTTTACTGGACGACACTCTCGGCAAACATGGAGATAAGGCCGGATACCATGGACGAAGCCACCACCGCGGTCATGGCGGAGAAAGTCCGCCCCCTGGTTAACGACATTTTGGCCCGCTTTAATAACGAAGGCATCTCTCCGCCCGAGGCGGGCATGGTGGTTCTGGCCCTGACCCACCGCCTCATGGGTCTTATGGAGGGTCACCCGGAAGAGCGCCGCTTCTTCATCATGGGTCTCATCAATGTGGTCAACAGTTTTCTGGCCGGGACCATGGATCAGCCGTCAGGCAATTGCGGTAGCGAACCCTAAACCCCTGTCCAGGGATGTCACCCATGAACGGCATCGCCTCCAACATCCTGGAACTGATGGGGAAAACCCCCATCGTGCGGCTTAAGCGCCTCAATCCCAATCCCCGGGTGGAGGTCTGCGTCAAGCTGGAATATTTCAATCCCGGGGGGTCGGTCAAAGACCGGCCTGCAGCCGCCATGATCGAAGCCGCGGAGGCCTCCGGGGCGCTCACGCCTGACAAAACAGTGATCGAGGCCACCAGCGGCAACACGGGCATCGGCCTGGCCATGGTGTGCGCGGTGAAGGGCTACCGCTTGCTCCTGACCATGCCCGAGTCCGCCTCTCTCGAGCGCAAGCGCATCCTCAAGGCCATGGGGGCCACGCTTCTCCTCACCCCTGCGGGCCAGGGGACCGACGGCGCCATTGAAGAGGCCTACCGCCTGGCCCGGGAGAACCCTGACGACTACTGTCTCATCGACCAGTTTAACAATCCGGCCAACCCCGTCTCCCACGCCGGCACCGCCCGGGAAATCTGGGAGCAGACCGAAGGCCGGGTCACCACCGTGGTGGCCACCATGGGCACCTGCGGCACCCTCATGGGACTGTCGCGGTACCTCAAGGAGTACAGTTCCGCCATCCGGGTAGTGGGGGTGGAGCCTTATCTGGGGCATGCCATCCAGGGCCTGAAAAACCTCAAGGAGTCCTATGTGCCGGGTGTTTTCCAAAAGGGCCTGGCCGACGAGATCGTCAACGTCGAAGACGAGGAGGCTTTTGAAACCGCCCGCCGCCTGGCCCGGGAAGAGGGCCTTTTCCTGGGCATGAGCTCCGGCGCGGCGGTGGCCGTGGCCCTGCGCCTGGCCCGGGAGACGGACTCCGGCCTCATCCTGGCCATCGCCCCGGACAGCGGCGAGCGTTATCTGTCCACGGCCCTGTATTCGGAAAAGGCGCCCCCCACCCTCCATTTTTACAACACCCTGGCCCGGGCCAAGGAACCTTTCCAGCCCCTGAAGGAAGGAGAAGCAGCCCTTTTTGTGGACGGTCCCGCGCTTCACACCCATCTCACCCTGGGAATGGCCCGCCGTCTGGTGGTAGCCGATCTGTTGGAGCGGCACCTCAAAAACCGGGGCCTCAAGGTGCGCCGGCTGGTGAGCCTGATCGACGTGGACGACCGGGCCATTACCGGGGCCGAGGCCGCGGGGCAGGGTCTCGCCGAGTTCACCGGGCGCTTTCGCCAGGACCTCTTCCAGGACCTGGGCGCTCTGCGCATAGCCGCAGAGGGTCTCTATCCCCTGGCGTCCCAGCATATCGACGACATGGTGGCCCTCACCCGGCGGCTGCTGGAACGGGGCTTTGCTTATGAAAAACTGCGCTCCGTGTATTTTGACATCTCCCGCTTCAAGGACTACGGGCGCCTCTCCCGCCTGGACCTGGGCAAAATCAGGGTGGGCAAAACCGTGGACCTGGATGAGTACGCCAAGGAAAACCCCCGGGATTTTACCCTGTTGAAACGGGCCAAACTGGCGGAGCTGAAAAAGGGCATCTACTACACCACCCCCTGGGGCCAGGTGCGTCCTAGCTGGCACCTGATCTGCGCCTCCCTGGCCCAGAAACACCTGGGCGGCACCGCGGACTTCCACGTGGGCGGCATTGAATCTCTATTCCCCCACGAGGAAAACGAAAACGCCCTGTTCACCGCAGCTACGGGCAAGCCCCTGTCCCGTTTCTGGCTGCACAGCGAATTGGTCCTGAAAGACGGCCGGCCGCTTAAGGAAACGGGCGAGGTGACGGTGCGGGACCTTATCGCCCAGGGCTACCGGGGCGAGGATGTGCGGTATTTCCTCCTGGCCACCCACTACCGCAAGCCCCTGACTTTCTCGTTGGAGAACCTCACCGGCGCCTCCCGGGCCCGGGCCCGCTTTGACCACCTGTTCCTGCGTCTGGCCCTGGTTCAGGGTGACGGCGCCCCCACCGCGGCCATGGAAGAGCGCCTCTTCCATGCCAAAAAGGAGGTCACTGCGGCCCTGGATGACGATTTGAACGTAGCCCGGGCGCTCTCCGAGATCTTCAACCTCATGGCCGAGGTCAACGCCGATCTGGATAGGGGCCGGCTGGGGGCCAATGGGGCCGCGGCGGTGCATTCCCGCCTGCTGGAGTTGGATGACCTCTTGGGGGTCATGAATCCGGCCCAGATTTTAAAGGATGAAGCCGTGGAGGCGCAGCTGGCGGCGCGGGAAGAGGCCCGGAAACAGAAAGACTGGGCCGCGGCCGACCGCATCCGCCAGGAGTTGGCCCAGGCCGGCATCGAGGTCATTGACACCCCCGCCGGCCCCCGCTGGCAGCGGCGGTGAGGAAGGAGAATGATGTGGGGGGAGGGGTAGGGAGATGATCCTCCCGCCCTCCCCCCACTCCCCTCTGCCAACCCAGTAATTTCACACCCTTGTTGTGGGGTTGGGGGAGGGGGTCTGAGGGAGGGGGGAAGGGGCTGAGCCCCCTTGCCCCCTCCCTCAAATAGGAGGAACCCCATGGACTATACGCATTACTGGTGGGGCCCCTGGACGATGTTCCCGGTGATCATGCCGGTGATCCTGGTGGTGGTGCTGGTGGTTTGCCTCTACTTCATCTTCGGGCGAGGGAGCCGGTCATACCCCGAACCGCCTCAGGCCCATTACCCGGACGCGGCCCTGAATATTTTGAAAGAGCGGTACGCCCGGGGAGAGATCAGCAAGGAAGAATTCGACCGCATGAAACAGGATATTCTCACATGAGCCAGAAACCCTGGGGCGGGCGCTTTGAAGGCGCCACCGAAAAGACCGTGGAGGAGTTCACCTGTTCCCTCCACTTTGACCAGCGCCTTTATCGCCAGGACATCGCCGGCTCCATGGCCCACGCCCGCATGCTGGCCAGGCAGGGCATCCTCGTTGCGGCCGAAGCCGACGCCATCGTCCGGGGCCTGGAGGAAATCCTCCAGGAGATCGAGTCAGGCCGGTTTGACTTCGACCCGGCCCTGGAAGACATCCACATGGCTGTGGAGGCCCGCCTCACGGAAAAGATCGGCGAGACGGGGCGCAAACTCCACACCGCGCGCAGCCGCAACGACCAGGTGGCCCTGGACGTGCGCCTCTACCTGGCCCAGGAAGTGGGACAGCTTGTGGACGCACTGACTGAGCTGCGCCGGGGCGGGGCCCGCCTGGCCCGCCGCCACGCGGACGTCATCATGCCGGGCTACACCCATCTGCAGCACGCCCAGCCCGTGCTCTTCGCCCACCACCTGCTGGCCTACGACGAGATGTTCCGCCGGGACCAGGCGCGCTTCACGGAATCCCTGGCCCGCATCAAAGTCTCGCCCCTGGGGGCCGCGGCCCTGGCCGGCACCACCTTCCCCATCGACCCGGAGTTTGCGGCGAAAGAGGTGGGTTTTCCCGAGGTCTTCCGCAATTCCCTGGACGCGGTGAGCGACCGGGACTTCATCCTGGAATTCCTCTCCCACGCCGCCATCCTCATGGTGCACCTGAGCCGGCTCTCAGAGGAACTCATCATCTGGTCCAGCGCCGAGTTCGGCTTTATCGAAATCGCCGACGCCTACGCCACCGGCTCCTCCATCATGCCCCAGAAAAAGAACCCGGACGTGGCCGAACTCATCCGGGGGAAAGTCGGGCGGGTGACGGGCCACCTCATGGGCATGCTCATGACCGTCAAGGGCCTGCCCCTGGCCTACAACCGGGACCTCCAGGAGGACAAGGAGCCCTTGTTCGACGCGGTGGACACGGCCAAGGGCTCGGTGCGGCTCATGGCCGGCATGCTGGAGGGCCTGACTCTGCGCCCCGACCGCCTGGCCGCGGCTTTGAAGGGGGGGTTTTTGAACGCCACGGACATGGCCGACTATCTGGTGAACCAGGGAGTGCCCTTCCGCACCGCGCACGAACAGGTGGGCCGGACCGTGCGCTATGCCGAGTTCCAAGGCAAGGAGCTCCAGGACCTGACCCTCGAGGAGTTGCAGCGTTTCGCCTCCCAGGCCGGCCCCGACCTGTTTGACTGGCTCAAACTGGAAAACGTGGTGGCCCGGCGCCGCTCCCCCGGCGGCACCGCCCCGGAGCGGGTGGAGGAGGCTCTGCGCCGGGTGGAGAAGGAGTTGGGGCTGTGAAGAAAATCCTGCCTTTGGGCCGATCAAGAGGGGAAGGCTCGTTCTGCAAGAAAGTCAGGTGGCACAGGTGTCCTCGCCTGGGCAATTCCCTGCCCCCCTCCCTCAAGATCATCTTCTTCCTCATGGCCGCCCTCTGTCTCCTGGCCGCGTGCGGCAAGAAGCTGGAGCCCATCTCTCCGGATCAGATGGTCCCGGCCCAGGTGCGGGAATTCAAGCTGACCCAGGAAGGGGAAAGCCTGGTGCTGACCTGGCTCATGCCCCAGCAGAACCTCCTGGGCCAGCCCCTGACCCAGATCCAGGGCTTCCGCCTCCAGCGGGCCGAAACCAAGGGCGCGGCCCCTCAGCCGGGATGCGTCCCGGATTTCAAGTTCCTGGCTGACATCGACCTGGCCTACCCCAAGGCCGGTCAGGTGAAGGGCGAGGTTGTCTTGTACCAGGACGCAGCCCTCCTGCCCGGGCGCCGCTACGACTACCGGGTGGCCCCGTACGTCCATGACCGCTACCTGGGCCCCTGGTCCGCCACCCTGAGCCACGCCTGGGGGGTCTTGCCCCGGACGCCCCGGGACTTTAAAGCTGAACCGGGCGACGCCGCCGCCACCCTGTCCTGGAGCCCGGTGACCAAGCTGGCCGACGGCGCGCCGGCAACGGACCTGGCGGGCTACTTCCTCTACCGCCAGAGCGCCAAAGAGAACTGGCGGCGCCTCACGCCGGAACCCCTGACAGGCACAAAGTACCAAGATGTGGCGCTGGCCAACGAGGTAACGTATACTTACAAGATTCGGGCCGTGCGCCGCCTGGGGGGCGATCTCCTGGAAAGCGCCGATTCTCCGGCCCTCACCGTGACGCCCGTGGATCTGACGCCGCCGCCTCCCATTATCAATGTGGTGGCCGTGCCCACGCCCCAGGGGGTGACTCTGCGCTGGGACGACAGCGCCGCGCCGGACCTGGCGGGCTACCGGGTCTACCGCCGGGGCCCGGGAGAGGCCCGATTCCTGCGTCTGACCCCGAAACTGCTCACCAAGCCCTATTTTGTGGATGACCAGGCGGGCCGGGGCCGGACTTATTATTACGTAATCACCGCGGTGGATAGCTCGAAACGGGCCAACGAGAGCCTGCCGTCGGAAGAGGCGGTGGTTACCTTTTAGAGCGAGGGAAACGTCAGGCCCCTAGGAATGGGTTTAAAACCCGCACCTGCACCGCTATTCCCACAGCAAGCTTGTTTGGAAAGGCAGAAGTGCATGCATCATTTCCACTACGTCAACGGCGAGCTGTACTGTGAAGACGTGCCCGTGGCGCAGATCGCCGCCCAGGTCGGCACCCCCTTCTACCTCTACAGCCACGCCACCCTGGCTCATCATTACCGGACCTTTGACGCCGCGTTCGCAGGCTTCCCGCACCTGGTCTGCTTTGCGGTGAAGGCCAACTCCAACCTGGCCATCCTACGGACCATGATTGCTCTCGGCGCCGGGGTGGACATCGTCAGCGGCGGCGAGCTTTACCGGGCGCTTAAGGCCGGCGTGGACCCTGCCAAGGTGGTC
This sequence comes from uncultured Desulfobacterales bacterium, assembly GCA_964522695.1. GTDB lineage: Bacteria > Desulfobacterota > Desulfobaccia > Desulfobaccales > 0-14-0-80-60-11 > VGSQ01. The sequence continues at coordinate 5,962 of CAZFWX010000017.1, read as the reverse complement.
TACTCCGGGGTGGGTAAAAATAGGGACGAAATCCGCCGGGCCTTGAAGGCCGGCATCCTCATGTTCAACATCGAGTCGTCCCAGGAACTGGCGGAGATCTCCCGCATCGCCGGGCGCTTAAAGACCAAGGCTCCCATCGCCCTGCGCATCAACCCCGATATTGATCCCCAGACTCATCCGTACATCTCCACGGGGCTCAAGAAGAACAAGTTCGGCATCGACATCGACCGGGCCCTGGAGGACTACCGCCGGGCCCGGGAACTGCCGCACGTGGAAGTGGTGGGCGCGGCCTGCCACATCGGCTCCCAGATTACCGAGCTCAACCCGTTCCTGGAAGCCCTGGGCCGCTTGAAGAGCCTTATCCACAAACTGGCCGATGACGGCATCCGCATCCGCTACCTTGACCTGGGCGGCGGCCTGGGGATCACGTATAACCAGGAGACCCCGCCGCACCCCGAGGAATACGGCCAGGCCATCGTCCAAGAGCTCCAGGGTCTGGACGTCACCCTCATCCTGGAGCCCGGCCGGGTCCTGGTGGGCAACGCCGGCATCCTGGTGACCCGGGTCCACTACACCAAGGATACGGAGGCCAAGCACTTCATCATCGTGGACGCGGGCATGAACGACCTGGCCCGTCCCAGCCTCTACGGTTCCTATCACGCCCTCTGGCCCGTGGCGGAGCGCCCCCGGCCGGAAGTGGACGCTTCCCTTGTGGGACCCATCTGCGAATCCGGCGATTTTCTGGCCAAAGACCGCCTCATCCCCGCGCTTGCGCCCGGTGAACTGGTGGCGGTGATGAGCGCCGGGGCCTATGGCTTTTCCATGAGCTCCAACTATAACTCCCGGCCCCGGGTGGCGGAAATCTTGGTGAAAAACAACGAGTTTTATGTTATCAGAAAGCGCGAGACGCTCCGCCACCTCACCTGGGGGGAGACGATTCCCGACTTCCTGAAGGAAGCCCCGTAATGGCCGATCCCTTGGTCCGCCGCCTGAACTTCTTCAAAATGCACGGCGGCGGCAACGATTTTGTGCTCATCGATCACCGCCTGCCCATTCTGGGGGAGGAGGACCAGCCCTCTTTCGCCCGCCGGGTCTGCCACCGCCAGACCGGGGTGGGGGCCGACGGCCTGATCCTCTTGGAACTCTCCCAGCAGGCCGACCTGCGCTGGCAGTTTTATAACGCCGACGGCTCCGCCGCGGAGATGTGCGGCAACGGCGCCCGCTGCGCCGCCCGCTACGCCGTGCTCACCGGCATGACCGGGGAGACTTTGAGCCTGGAAACCCGGGCCGGCGTCATCCACGCCGACGTCATCGACCGCCAGGCGCGCATCACCATGACCGGCGTGGGCGAAGCCCGGATGCACCTTGAGGTTCCCTTAAGTGATCTCACCCTCAGCGGCCACGCCCAGCAGGTGGGGGTGCCCCATGTAGTGTTCCCGGTCCCCGACCTGGAGGATGTCCCGGTGACGGACTGGGGCCGGGCGGTCCGTTTTCACCCCCTGTTTCAGCCCGCGGGCGCCAACGTCAACTTCATCCGGGTGATCAGCCCCCACGCCCTGGCCGTGCGCACCTACGAGCGGGGCGTGGAGGACGAGACCCTGGCCTGCGGCACCGGCGCCGTGGCTGCGGCCCTGGTGGCCGCCCGGCTGGGCCAGGTGAGTTCCCCGGTCCTGGTCCACACCCGGGGCGGCGAGATCCTCACCGTCTCGTTTCAGCAGCAAGGCGACACCGTGAGCGATGTCCTCCTGGAAGGTGAGGCCCTGGTGACCTTCCAGGGAGAGTTGTGGCTGGATGAACTAAAGTAAGGAGGAAGTCCATGTTTCAAGGAGCCTTCACCGCCATCGTCACCCCCTTCAAGAATGGCCAGTTTGACGAGGCCACCTATCGGGAACTCATCGAGTTCCAGATAGCGGGGGGCATCCACGGCATCGTGCCCTGCGGCACCACGGGCGAATCACCCACGCTGTCTCACGCCGAGCACAAACGGGTGGTGGAAGTCTGCCTGGACCAGGTGAAAAAACGCGTTCCCGTCATTGCCGGCACGGGCTCCAACAACACCGCCGAGGCCCTGGAATTGACCAAGCACGCTGAGAAAGCCGGCGCCAACGCGGCCCTGATGATCACTCCTTACTACAATAAACCGACCCAAGAGGGCCTCTATCAGCACTTCAAGACCATTGCCGACGCCACCAAGATCCCCATCGTGGTCTACAACGTGCCGGGCCGCACCAGCGTCAACCTGCTGCCCGAAACCGTGGCCCGGCTGGCCAAGCTGCCCAGCATCATCGGCATCAAGGAAGCCACCGGCGACCTGAAGCAGGGCTCCAAGGTCCTGGAACTGCTGCCGTCAAATTTCTGCGTGCTCTCCGGCGACGACTTCACCGTGCTGCCCTTGTTGTCCGTGGGCGGCCACGGCGTCATCTCCGTGGTCAGCAACCCGGTGCCCGGGGACATGGCGGGCATGTGCGACGCCTTTTTCAAAGGCGACCTGGACGCGGCCCGCAAACTGCATTACAAGATGTGGCCCCTCATGGAAGCCATGTTCTACGAGACCAACCCCGTGCCTGTCAAAGCCGCGCTTAAAATGATGGGCAAAATCACCGGTGACGTGCGCCAACCCTTGTGCCCCCTGTCAGCCGCCAACGAAGAGAAGCTCCGGGGGGTCATGCAGAAGTACGGGCTGATTTGAGGAACTTGGGGGAAGGTGGGGGAACGCAGTTTCCCCACCTTCCCCCAAACCCCCATCCAACCTTCTGAAGTGGGGCCAGGGAAAGCGGGCTTCCAGCCCGACTTCCCCGGCCCAAAAAAGCGTCAAGGGATTGGGGGTAGGGGTCTGGGGGAGGGGGTAAGGGGTGAGCCCCTTAGCCCCCTCCCCCAGAACACTTCACGGAGGTCTTATGGTGCGAGCTATCGTCACCGGAGCCGCAGGCCGCATGGGTGGCCGGATTATTCACATGATGGAGGGGGTGCCCGGCATCGTTCTGGCCGGCGCGGTGGAGCGGGCTGACCACCCGGCGGTGGGCCAGGACGTGGGCGAAGTGGTGGGCCTGCCCAAAAAGGGCATTAGCGTGGCCGGCTCCCTGGCCGACGTGCTGCCCCAGGGGGATGTGGTCATTGAATTTACCCACCCGGAGCCCACGCTGGCCAATCTCAAGGCCGCGGCCGCGGCCGGCAGGGCTGCGGTCATCGGCACCACGGGCTTAAATCCCCAGCAGGTGGGCGAACTCAAGGGGATCGCTGAGCGCAGCCGAGTGGTCTTCGCGCCCAACATGAGCGTGGGTGTGAATCTCTTGTTCAAAGTGGTGGCGGACATCGCCGCCGTGCTCACCGAGGGCTACGACGTGGAGATCGTCGAGGCCCACCATCGCCTGAAAAAAGACGCGCCCAGCGGCACGGCCATCAAATTGGCCCAGGTCATCGCCCAGGCCCTGAACCGGGACCTGGACCAGGTGGGGGTGTACGCCCGGCACGGCATGATCGGCCAGCGCACGGACGCGGAAATCGGCATCCAGACCGTGCGGGCCGGGGACATCACCGGCGAGCACACGGTGATCTTCGGCGGCATCGGCGAGCGCCTGGAGGTTATCCACCGGGCCCACAACCGGGATAACTTCGCCAAGGGCGCGGTGCGAGCCGCCCTGTGGATCGTCAATCAGGCGCCCGGCCTCTATGACATGCAGGATGTGCTGGGATTGAAGTAGATGCGCATCGTTCGCTTTACCGAAGCCGGCCGGACGGCCTACGGTATTTTGGCAGGAGAGCAGATCAAGGCCCTGGGGAGCACGCCCTACGAGGGCCTTTCCACAGGGAGGGAAGTCCACGCCCTGGGGAAGGTGGCGCTGCTGGCCCCATGCGAGCCCACGAAAATCGTCGCCCTGGGGCTGAACTACCGGGACCATGCCGCGGAATTCGGCCGGGAAGTGCCGGATGAGCCGCTGATTTTTTTAAAGCCGTCCACCGCGGTCATCGGCCCGGAGGCGGATATTGTCTATCCCAAGATGTCCCGCCGGGTGGACTACGAAGCCGAGTTGGGCGTGGTCATGGGCAAGACGGCCCGCCGAGTTTCCGAGGAATCCGCCCTGGATTGCGTCCTGGGCTATACGTGCGTGAACGACGTCACCGCCCGGGATTTGCAGAAGAAAGACGGCCAGTTCACCCGGGCCAAGGGGTTCGACACCTTCGCCCCCCTGGGCCCCTGGATCGAAACGGAGATCGCCGACCCGGATAATCTCACCGTGGAGGCATACGTAAATGGCGAGCGGCGGCAACACGGCAATACCCGTGACATGGTGTTCGGCGTGCGCCGCCTCATCTCCTTCATCTCCCATATCATGACGCTATTCCCTGGGGACGTCATCGCCACCGGCACCCCCGCGGGCATTGGCCCCATGCGGGTGGGCGACGTGGTGGAAGTGAAACTGGCAGGCATCGGCGCCCTGCGCAACCGGGTGGTGATGGAAGAATGAAAGTTGTGGGGGAAGGGCCGGGGGTGCGCCCCCTGGCCCCCTCCCTCAAATCGTCGTCACAATCATATTACAGAGGTGTGGACATGAAAGTTTTTGAGCCTGCCCAGCGGTTGAAGTTGATCCCTCCCTATCTCTTCAAGGAAATTGACGAGAAAAAGGAGCAGGTGCGGGCCAAGGGGGTGGACATCATCGACCTGGGAGTGGGCGACCCGGACCTGCCCACGCCGAAATTCATCGTGGACAAGATGCGGGAGGCGGTGGCCGATCCCCGCACCCACCGCTATCCCCTCTATTCGGGGCTGTCCACCTTCAAAGAGGCGGTGGCCCGCTGGTACAAGCGCCGCTTCAACGTGGACCTGGACCCGGACTGCGAGGTCATCACCCTCATCGGCTGCAAGGAGGGCATCGCCCACCTTCCGCTCGGGGTCAACAATCCCGAAGACATCAACCTCATGACCACGCCGGCCTACCCGGTCTACCGCATGGGGACTCTCTTTGCCGGGGCCAATTGCTTCATGGTGCCCCTGACCGCGAACCACGGCTTCCTGCCCCATCTCAAGGACATCCCCCCCGTGGAGGCCCGGGACGCCCGGCTCTTTTTCTTCAATTATCCCAACAATCCCACCGGGGCCACGGCCACCCTGGATGATTTCCGGCAGATTCTAGACTATTGCCGGGAATATGGCATTACCCCGGTCCACGACGCCTGCTACACCGAGTTGGCCTTTGACGGCTTTTCGCCCCCCAGCTTCCTGCAACTGCCCGGCGCCAAGGATATCGGCATCGAGTTCCATTCCTTGTCCAAGACCTACAGCATGACGGGCTGGCGTTTGGGCATGGCTGTGGGCAACAAGGACGTGCTGGCGGCTTTGGGGAAGATCAAGAGCAATATCGATTCCGGCGCCTTCGACGCCATCCAGTTGGCGGGCATTGCCGCCCTGGACTCGGACCAGAGCTGCGTCAAGGAATATTGCGCCATTTACCAGGAGCGGCGGGATCTCTTGGTTAACGGCCTCAACAAGCTGGGCTACCAAGTGACGCCCCCCAAGGCCACTTTTTACGTCTGGATGCCCGTGCCCCAGGGCTTCACCTCCATGAGCTTCGCCGGGCATCTGCTAGAAAACGCCGGCATTGTGGGCGTCCCCGGCATGGGCTTCGGCGAACCGGGCGAAGGCTACCTGCGCCTGGCTCTGACCCTGGGCAAAGACCGCCTGGAAGAGGCGCTGGCGCGCATCGCCAAGTTGGGATAAAAGATTGTGGGGGGAGGGCAGGGGGAACGAGTTCCCCCGCCTTCCCCCCACACCCCCCACCCCAACCCCCTGTACTGGGGGTATAGGTCAGACAAGGCCGAAGGAAGGCCACGTCGGACCCTTACCAAACCCTAAGGGATTGGGGGAGGGGGTGCGGGGGAGGGGGGAAGGGTCTCCGACCCTTAGCCCCCTCCCCCACAAACACACACCAATGCCTCTCGGCGAACCTGACATGACGGCGGTGAA
>CAZFWX010000016.1:964-34646 GCA_964522695.1 uncultured Desulfobacterales bacterium | reverse complement strand
GAACGTGTTTTCGCCACCCTCCCCTGACCCCTCCCATCAAGGGAGGGGAATAAGGCCTTCGGGTTTGGGGAACTTTTAGGATTCAAAGGAAATTTTTTCAATATTTGCGAAAAACACGATAGGAAAACCACGCAATCCAATTCGTAGCCTGGTGCTGCAAGAGATTTAGGGTTACTCTGCAAATGGCACGGGACTAAAAGTTTCCCCTCCCCTGGTGGGAGGGGGTTAGGGGGAGGGGGGCGGACTTTCCAGAGGGGTGGCGAAATCAAGAAGGCGCCACCCCCACCCCACCCCTTTTCTCCTCATTATCATCATTACAAAACATTGGCGAATTGACATGACCCCCAAACCCCAAACCTCCTACCACTTCATCGGCGTGGGCGGCATCGGCATGAGCGGCCTGGCGGAGTTGCTCGTGCGCCAGGGGTATGCCGTGAGCGGTTCGGACGCGGCGTCCAGCGCCATCACCGACCGGCTGGCGGAGTTGGGGGTGAAGTGTTACCAGGGCCACCGGCCCGAGCACCTGGGCGGGGCTGACGTGGTGGTCTATTCTTCGGCCATCAAGGAGCACAATCCTGAATTGGCCGCGGCGAAGGCCAAGGGGCTGGAAGTGATCCACCGGGGCCGGATGCTGGCCCGGTTGATGGAAGGACAGACGCAAATCGCCATCACCGGCGCGCACGGCAAGACCTCCACCACGGCCATGGTGGCCTCGATACTTAGGGCCGGGGGCCTGGACCCTACCGTGCTGGTGGGCGCGCTCTGGGAAAACCTGGAAAGCAACGCGGTCCTGGGCGCGGGCCAGTATTTCGTGGCCGAAGCCGACGAAAGCGACGGCTCCTTCGCCCTGCTCTCCCCCCAGTACACGGTGATCACCAACCTGGACCGGGAGCACCTGGACCACTACGGGGATTTGGACACCATCAAGGCGGCTTTTGCCGGGTATCTGGCCCGGCTGCCCGGGGGCGCCAAGGTGGCGGCTTTTGCCGATGATCCGCACCTGGCGCCCTTGCTCAAGGACTTGCCTGAGCCCGCCATCACCTACAGTTTGAGGCCAGGCGCGGAGTTTTCCGCCACCGATCTGACCTTTGCGGGTCTGGGCTCCCGGTACCGCCTCTGGCACCGGGGCCGGGAGCTGGGCGTCATGCGCCTGCCCCTGGCGGGGCCCCATTACGTGCTCAATTCCCTGGCTGCCTGCGCCATGGCCCACTGCCTGGGGCTGGACTTCCCCGTCTGGCAGCAGGGTTTGGCGGGCCTCAAGCAGATTCACCGGCGCTGCCAGGTGAAGGGTGAGGCCCGGGGGGTGCTGGTCCTGGACGATTACGGCCATCATCCCACGGAAATCGCCGCGACGCTCACCTCCCTGGCCCGGGCCTTTCCGGAGCGCCGCCTGGTGGTGGCCTTTCAGCCCCACCGCTTCAGCCGCACCCAGGCGTTGCTCACCGATTTTTTCCCGGTATTTACGGGAGCCCACCAGGTGCTGGTGACGGAAATTTACGGAGCAGGCGAGCCGGCCATTCCGGGGCTCTCGGGCCGGTTGATCTGGGAGGGTATCCGCCGCCACGGCCACCCTGCAGCCCACTTTGTGGCGGAAAAGCAGGCCCTGGCCGACACGCTGATGGACTGTTTGAACCCGGGAGACGTGCTGCTCACCCTGGGAGCCGGGGACATCTGGCGCACCGGCGAAGAATTGCTCGAACGGCTTGAGGCCATCGCCGGACAGGAACGGCAGTTAAGGAGGGAAGGAGGTGGGCCTGGCGCCCGCCTGAGCAAGGTTTGTTGAGGGGGGGCTGGGGTATCGAGCAGGCGCTTTCGCTTGCCTCCCGGCCGCGGACAGCCGGGGGCGGCTGTTTTACGCTTCGGTTCAGCCTCCACCCAACCCGCTGAGGGGTGGGGAAAGGGGGTGTGGGGCTCGCCCCTGAGCCCCCTTCCCCACAAACTCAACCACGAACACCAAGGGGGGGAATGGCATGGCGCGGCGTTCGCCGAGTTCACGTTTAGTGCCCCAGCGTCCGGTCCGGAAAAATAGCCTTCTCAAACGGCGTTCCTCCGGCAACAGCTACCGCCGGGCCCCCAAGGTGGAGGGGAAAAAACTCTGGCTGCGGGGCTTTTTCCTCACCCTGGGTCTGGCCGGTCTGGGGGGGGTTTCCCTGGGCCTCCTGCTCATTTATCATCACCTCTTGACCTCGCCCATCTTTTGCATTAAAGATATCAAGGACATCGAAATCGACGGCGCCGTACGCTTCACCACGGCGCAAGTGCTCCAAATGTCAGGGGTTGAGCCCGGGACCAGCCTTTTAGCCGTGAAACCCAACCGGGTGGAACAGGCCCTTTTGTCTCACCCGTGGATAGCCCGGGCCGAAGTGACCCGCCGCTGGCCCAACCGGCTTTTCCTAAAGATCGAGGAAAGGCAGCCGGTGGCCCTGGTGCAATTGGGGGAGCTTTACTATGTGGATCGCCAGGGGAGCCTGTTCAAGCCGACTTCCCCGGCCGATCCCCTTGATTTTCCGGTGATCACCGGCCTGACGCAGGAACACTTCACCTTGACCGCCGGCGCCCCCACCAAGCTGGTGGCCCAGGTTTTCCAGTTGCTCGATCTCCTCAAAGAGGCGCAGCCGCCCCTTACTGTGGCCAATGTCTCGGAAATTCACGTGGACCCGGAGCGGGGCTTTTGTCTTTTTGTGAATGGCCTGACCACCGGCATCGAACTGGGCCTGGAGGACCATGCGGAGAAACTGCAGAAATTCGCCCAGGTGTGGCCCGTTTTGACCCAGAAAGGCTTCATTCCCAAGCTGACCAGGATTAATTTAGACTACCCCCAACGTGTGTTGCTCACCCTGAAAGGGGGGGAGGAGCAGGAGTAAAATAGAAACGTGCCTCAGGACCTCATCGTCGGCCTAGATATCGGCACCACCAAGATTTGTGCGGTGGTGGGAGAAGTGCGGGACCAGCAGGTGGAGATCGTCGGGGTGGGCTCAGCCCCCACCGGCGGCGGCCTGCGCAAGGGCGTGGTGGTCAACATCGAGAACACCGTCCGGGCCATCCGCCGGGCCGTGGAGGAGGCGGAAACCATCGCCGGCTGCGAAATCCGCTCCGTGTATACGGGGGTGGCGGGCGCCCACATTCAGGGCCACAACGCCCAGGGCGTCATCGTCATCAAGGACCGGGAGGTGACCCCGGCGGACGTGGAACGGGTCATCGAGAGCGCCCGCATCATGGTGTCCATCCCGTCGGACCGGGAGGTCATCCACACCCTCATCCAGGAGTATCTTATTGACGGGCAGGACGGCATCAAGGACCCGGTGGGCATCCACGGGGTGCGCCTGGAATGCCGGGTCCACCTGGTCACCGGGTCGGTGAATGCCCTGAACAACATCATCCGCTGCGCCAACCGGGCCGGCCTGGAGGTGAGCGGCATCGCCCTGCAGAGCCTGGCCTGCGGCGAAGCCGTCCTCACCGAAGAGGAAAAGGCCCTGGGAGTGGCCCTGGTGGACTTCGGCGGCGGCACCACCGACCTGGCCATCTTTGGTAACAACTACCTGCGCTACAACGCCAGCATCCCCGTGGGCGGCAACAACCTCACCAACGACATCGCCGTGGGTCTGCAAACCTCCCTGAACAATGCCGAGCAGCTGAAAAAGGAATTCGGCTGCTGCGTCAACGCCCTGGTGGAGGGCAGCTCCGACGTGGAAATCCCGGGGTTGGGAGGGCGGCGGCCCCGCCATATGCCCCGCCGGGAACTGGCCAACATTGTCGAATTGCGCATGCGGGAGATTGTCGGCCTGTTGGCCAAGGAGGTCCAGAAGGCCAGCGGCGGCAATCCGGTCCTGGCCGGAGCGGTGGTCTCCGGAGGGTCCGCCCAGATTCCCGGCTTGCCCGAACTCGTTGACGATATTTTGTACCTGCCCACCCGCATCGGCTATCCCGTGGCCGCAGGCGGCCTGTCCGACGTCATCCGGGACCCCTCCTACGCCACCGGCGTCGGCCTGGTCCTTTACGGTCACCGTATGCAGCACCCCACTCCTGATTTCACCGGCACCAGTATCGGCCCCCGGGGCACCAAACCCGGCGGCAGATCCAAGACCTGGGCGCGCCTGAAGCGGTGGTTTCAGGACGTCGTTTAGCTCACCCCCAGGGGGTTTCCATGAAGATTCATCTCGTTTCACCGGAACTTTCAGCAAAAATCAAAGTCTTGGGCATTGGCGGCGCCGGCGGCAACGCCGTCAATGACATGATCAACTCCGACATGGTGGGCGTGGACTTCATCACCGCCAACACCGACGCCATGTCGTTGGAACGGAGCCTGGCCCCGGTGAAAATTCAGTTGGGTCCCCAGGCCACACGGGGTCTGGGGGCCGGCGGCAATCCCGACGTGGGCCGGGAGGCCACCCGCGAAGAAGCCGAACGCATCAAACAGGTCCTCCAGGGCGCGGATATGGTCTTTATCGCCGCAGGCATGGGAGGCGGCACCGGCACCGGCGGCGCGCCCGTGGTGGCGGAGATCAGCCGGGAAGTGGGCGCCCTGACCGTGGCGGTGGTGAGCAGACCCTTTGAATTCGAGGGCCGCACCAAGATGCGCCTGGCCGACCGGGGTGTCGAGGAGTTGCGCCAGGTGGCGGACACCATTATCACCATCCCCAACGACCGGCTCTTCTCCCTGGGCTCCAAAAGCACCCGGGCCATGGACATCTTTTCCATGGCCAACCAGGTGCTGGGCGCGGCGGTGCGGGGCATCTCCGACCTCATTGTCAAGCCGGGCTTCGTCAAGGTGGATTTTGCCGACGTGCGCACCATCATGAAGGAAGGCGGCATGGCCCTCATGGGCACCGGCACGGCCAGCGGCAGCGGCCGGGCCTGCGACGCGGCCCACCGGGCCGTGTCCAATCCGCTGCTGGAGGACATCTCCATCCGGGGCGCCCGGGGCATCCTCATCAATATCACCAGTTCTCAGGACTTCTCCATGGATGAATTGAAGGAAATTTGCTCCATCATCCAGGAAGAGGCCCACGAAAGCGCGCTCACCAAATGGGGTCTGGTGTTCGACGACAGCCTGGGCGAAGAGCTGCGGGTCACAGTCATCGCCACCGGCATCGGCCGCCGGGGTGAGGTGGAGCGGGAACGCCCCCTGTGGTCCGCCCCGGCCCCGGAACCCGTGGAAGTGGAAGACGTGGAGATCCCCACCTTCCTGCGCAAGGGGGCCGATCTTCCCCGCCCGGCGGCCGAAGCGGCCGCCGCCGACAAGCGCCCGCCGGGCCTGGGCGTGGTGACGGGCAAGAAATACGTCGTCCACCCGGACTTGCAATACGAGGAGAGCGAACTGGACACTCCCACCTTCCTGCGGAAAAATGACTGATCATGACGGCCTGGGGGGACGCGGCCTGCGCTTCCCCCCGGCCTGATCTCCGATTCCCGGCTCATCCCCACCAATTCCGTGTTGCAATGTGAATATTAAGCCGTAGCCCAGGCTTTCCAGGCTGGGCCATTTATGAGGCGGGCGCAGAGGCCCGCTCCACTGACCTTTTCATGAGTGCGGGTGTGTCCGCAATTCTGGCCCAACCGTTATGAATGACTTTCCCTGGATGTCTGATTTCCTGGCCGCGGTGAGGGCTCATCTGGCCGCCCGGCCTCGAAAGACCGGGAGAATTGATCCGCCCCTGGCCTTGCCCCGGGCCCGGCCGACGAAACTTCCCCTGGCCGTCTTGGGGCCGCCCGCGCCTTTGTGCCCCAAAAATCCCGAGCACCGTCTCATCGCTTACGGCACCCTGGTACCCGGCGGCCTTTTCCATCATCTGCTCCAGGATCTGCCGGGCGACTGGCGCCCCTGCACCATCCGGGGGCAGATGGGACTGATTAGGGTCTACCGCTCCTTCCGTTGGAACCCCGCAGGCGAGGCGCACCAGGCCTGGCTTTTTACTTCTGCCGAGCTACCCCGGAAATTCGCGCAACTGGACCGCTTTGAAGGCAAGGCCTACCGGCGCCGCATTATTCCCGCTCAGGTGGGAGACTGCCTGGTGGCTGGATATGTTTATGAAGGCAGGATGCAGGTGTGACATAAGAACTGGGGGGTAGGGGCCGCAGGCCCTTGCCCCCTCCCCCAATCCCTCAAAGGGGGTTGGGGAGGGGGGTGTGAGGGGAGGGCGCTCCCCCGGCCCTCCCACCACAATCACTACTCAAACCGGTAATGCTTGCGCACCGGCTTGGTCACCTTCCAGGTGCAGGACATGCCGTCCGGAAAGGTGACCAAGTCGCCTTGGCCCACGGTGACGGCTTCGCCCCCCTGGGGCGTCACCTCAACTTCGCCCTCCAGGAAATAGCAGGTCTCCTGGCTGTCATAGGTCCAGGGGAATTCCGACACTTCCTTGGTCCAGACGGGCCAACTCCTGACTCCCATTTTTTGCAGCTGCGCTTCATCAGGCTGTTTGACGACGGTGATTTTTTTCATGGCCCTCCTCCTTTCGCTGCCAAGGCGGCACGGGGTATGATTGTATCATGAAACGCCTCGGACTTCGTATGGCGGGATTTGTTCTCGCCCTCCTGCCGCTTACCATCTCCAGCTCCGGCCATTACCAGTCATCCATGAGCCCACCGCCTTCTCAAAATTATGAAAAATTTAGTGGTACAGGTTTCCAGCCCGGACAGACGCAAACCGCGGGCGGGACGCCCGCGCTACCAAGCTTTTCAATGCCGGAATTCCGTCAGGCCCGGCCTGGTTATGTCTTTGCCTTCCCTCGGGACCATGGCGCGCACCCGGACTTCCGCACCGAATGGTGGTATTTTACCGGGCACCTGAAAAGCCCGGCCGGCGAGGGCTTCGGCTATGAGCTCACCTTTTTCCGGGTGGCCCTGCAAAAGCCGTCTTCCCCCGGCGGGTCGGCCTGGCGGGCGGACACGGTTTATTTCGCCCACCTGGCCCTCACCGCGCCCCAGCGGCGCACCTTTCTCTTCCGGGAACTGGCCCGGCGGGGGGCCATGGGGCTGGCCGGCGCGGCAGCGGGCCGCCTCAAGGTCTGGGTGGACGACTGGCAGGCCCAGGAGACTGATGGAAAAATTCACCTGAAAGCCCAAACCGAAGGCCTGGGGTTGAACCTCATCCTTACCCCTCAGAAGCCGCCGGTGCTGCACGGGGACGGCGGCTACAGCCGCAAGGCTGCGGGGAAGGACGTGGCCAGCCACTACTATTCCATCACCCGCCTGGAGACCCGGGGAAAAGTCACCCTAAACGGCCAGGACCTGGAAGTCACCGGCAGCAGTTGGCTGGACCGGGAGTTCGGCAGCTCCCAGATGTCCCCGGAACAGGCCGGCTGGGATTGGTTCGCCCTGCAACTGGCCGACGGTGCGGATATCATGCTCTACCTGATGCGGGGCAAGGACGGCCGCCCGGACCCGGCCTCCTCGGGCACCCTGGTGGATCCCCAGGGGAAGACGCGGCATCTCACCCTGGCCGATTTCGCCATCGAGGCCGCGGGGAAATGGACCTCGCCCCACAGTAAGGCCTCTTATCCTGCGGGTTGGACCGTCACCATCCCCGGGGCCGGTTACCGTCTCACCCTCACCCCCACCCTGGCCGACCAGGAACTGCGCACCGGCGGAGCTCTCAAGCTCATTTACTGGGAGGGCCAGGTGCAGGTGACCGGCAGCCGGGGAGAAGAGCCCGTCACGGGAAATGGCTACGTGGAACTGACAGGGTATGCGGGATCGTTGGGGGGAAGGTTCTAAGAAGATGGCAGGCAGTGCCAACCCTAGAGAATAATTATCCCCTTTGCAGGGTTGAGGGATGGAGACAGATGAAAAGAGGGTGGTGGCGCAGGCTTTCCAGTCTGCGATTGACCCTTGCCTCCTCCCGCGCCAAAGAGAAGAAGGCGGAGCGCTGCAGCGCCCCGCCTTCTTTCTTCTTCTATATATGATCCGCTTCCCTACCGGGTCAGCCAGCCGCCGTTGCGCAGGGTGAGGAAGGCGTAGGGCCGCACCCAGTTGAGGAAGAAGAAGGCGAAGTAGGAATACAGGATGCCGTAAATGAAGTCCAGGTCCCGCTCCTGGTGGATGTAGTAGTACATCCACACCAGGGTGAAAATACCCAGGCCGGCGAAAAATTTCACCATGACCAAAGGATAGGCCACGAAGGACGCCACCAGCAGCCCTAGGAACAGGTAGGTCAGGGGAAACTCGATCTCCGTCAGGAAAAAGTCGATGATGGGCAGCAGCCGGTCCTGTTTCCGGTAGTTGGTGAACAAGAAATTGAGCTGCACCCAGGACTCCCGAAAGTTGCTGCGGTCCCAGCGCAGATACATTTTGCACAGGCCCTTGTAGGTTTCGGGCACCACGGTATAGACGATGGCGCTGCGCTGGTACACGGTGTAGAAACCCTGGCGCAGGATACAGTTGGTGAGCGCCCGGTCCTCGCCGATGGTGGCGGGCTGGCCCAGGAAGGTCTGCGCCCGCCATTCCTCCAGTATGGGCGTCAGCGAGCTTTTCCGGTACGCGGACAGCGCTCCCGGCGTGCAGGTCACGGCACCGTACTGGGACTGGGTGGCCCGCAGGAAATCGAAGGCCAGCACAAAGCGCACCGCCAGCATGCGGGCCATGAGGCTGCGGGCCCGGTTAAAAACCTTGACGTTGCCGGCCACCGCGCCCACCCGGCTGTCGGCCAGCATGGGAGCCACCACCTGGCGGATGGTGTCCGGGGCGATGACGCTGTCCGAGTCGATGGTGACGAAGAACTCTCCCCGCCCCTGGGTGAAGCCGGTGTAAAGGCCTTCCTTCTTCCCCTGGTTTTTGGGGAAGCGGATGGCCTTGATGAGCTGGGGATACCGCTTCTGGGCCCGGGCAATGTATTTCCAGGTGTCATCTTTGGAGCCATCGTCGATGACGATGACTTCCAGGCGGTCCCGGGGATAATCCGAGGCGGCCACGGAATAGATGGATTTTTCCACCATGGCCCCTTCGTTGTAGGCCGGGATGACCACCGTCACCAGAGGCAAAGGCCCGGCAGGCAGGGCATAGGGTTTATAGCGCCACCACAGCACGGTGCGCACCACCTGGAAAGCCAGCAAAGCCAGGGTGAAAACCGCGCCCAAGGCCAACAGGGGGGTGGCGAAACTCTGTTTGGATAACAGGTTGAGGTAGCCGTCAAAGGACCCGTATTTCAGGGCCACCACAAAACAGGCCAAAAGGAAAGCCGGGACCAGGATCTTGAGCGCCAGATCCACCCCCTGCAGCCGCTGCTCTTCCCGCCGGCGCCATTTGGCGGGCGTCCAGGTCAGCGTGTTGGTTGCCATGCGCATATGAATGATGTCCCTCGTTGACAGAATGAAATGCATCGCCTCTTGCAGTATGCAAGGGGCTTGCCAACCAGGATAAAATTTCATGATTTCAACTAACTGAAATAATTAGATAAAAAAACACCCACGGTTTGCCCTTAACCCCGGCTCGTGAAAATTTTCTCCCCTTGAGAGATGAGGAAAAAACCCTGAGATATTTTTCTCATTTTGATAATTTCTTTACAACGCCTTCCCAAAATATGAAAGGGAAGGAGGAAATCTCCGTCATGATTCTATTACTTGAGTCTCAGCCCCGGAGTCAAAAACCCTTTCGCAATGGCCGGCAAGTGTGATAAAAGGGAATCAGCTTCCGGATGTGGCCGGCAAGACCGGATGCCTTTCCAGAAGGAATGGAGGACTGGGGGAATGGCGGAAACTGAAGGCCCCGCAGGCGAAAAAGAGCTTTATCAATTGCGGTTGGAGCATGTGGGCCGGGAGATCACGGTCCCCCAGGGTACCTGCATCGTCAAGCAGGGAGAGCCCCCTACCTACTTTTACGTGATCAAGTCAGGCCAGGTGCGGGTCTTCCGCCAAAGTCCCGAAGGCATCCGTACCGAGCTGAACGTGTTGGGGCCCGGGGCTTATTTCGGGGAAATGGCGCTGATCAGCGGCAAGCCCCGGGCGGCCACGGTAGAGGCCACGGAGCAGACCGTCCTCGTTCAGATTTCCAAGGAAGAATTCAACCTGGTGCTGGACCATAATCCCACCTTTGCCCGCAGTCTCATTGAAACCATGTCCGAACGGCTGGTGGATACCGACGAACGGGTGGAGAAGGAAACTGTTGACCAGGCGAAGCGGCGCCAAATCTCCTGGTTCGACTACGTCCTGATGCTGGGGTTGAGTGTGGTGCTGGCCCTGGTCTTCAATCTCTACAACGACAACCAGATTCCCTTGATCCATGGTTGGGGGGCGCACTATGGCGTGGAGGAGATTTCTCTGGACCGCGCCCGGGAGTTGTACCAGAAAAAGCAGGCGGCGTTCGTTGACGCCCGGAAGGATGCTTTTTATCAACAGCGCCACATCAAGGGCGCCGATAATTTACCCGTGTTGTTCTTCGACTTGCAGTTCCCCATGTTCCAATTCATGTTGATGCAAAAGGAGGTGGGTAAAGATCAGCCCCTCATCGTTTATGGGGGCTCCACCAGCCGGCGCTTCGACCGGGAATTAGCACATCTGCTGAAAGAGAAGGACTATACCAAAGTCATGGTCATGGCCGGCGACCCCGAGGCCTGGCAGAAAAGTTTCCCGGTGGAGGAAAAGCCGGGGAAGGCTGCGGCAGCCATGCCTCTCGGCTTGCCGGGGTATATTGAATGGCTGCCCGTGGGCATTTTCCTGCTCATTTTGATCCCGCCGGTGCGCCAGAGCCCCTATCTGTCGGCATTCTGCCGGGTGTTGCTGGGGGTGATCTTCATCCAATTCGCCCTAAGCAAGATCATGCGGCCCGCAGTTTTTGCCTTGAATGTGGTGGACTACGCCATGATGCCGGCCTGGGGGGTTAACCTGTGGGCCCTCGTCCTCCCCTGGGCAGAGCTGGTGGCGGGTCTCTTTCTCATCCTGGGCATTCGCACCCGGGCTGCGGCCACCATCATCGGCGGCATGAACATCATCTTCATCGTCGGCCTGATCAATGCCATTTTTCTGCAACTCCCCATCAACTGCGGCTGCGTGGGTGAGGCGGGCGAACCGGTGAACTGGTGGAAGGTCCTCAAGAACACGGGCATGCTGGTCATGGCCCTGCAAATATTCCTCTATGACCGCCTCTTCGTCCTGGACCGGGGAGGCTTCATTTGGCGGGAAAGAAAAATATGAAAAAGGCTTACCTGATTTTGTCTGGGGCCCTGGTCTTGGTCCTCGCCAGCCTTTTTGCGGCAGGGTGCGGCGAGTCCCGGCAACCGTACGTCGGCACCTACCGCTCGGTGGAACCTTTTGCCGGCAAGGGTCACATTGAACTGGTGCTCAAAGAAAACGGCGAGGCCACCTGGAAACTGGCCGGAGAAGAAAAAACCATCAAGT
The DNA here is from genome assembly GCA_964522695.1 of uncultured Desulfobacterales bacterium. Lineage (GTDB taxonomy): Bacteria > Desulfobacterota > Desulfobaccia > Desulfobaccales > 0-14-0-80-60-11 > VGSQ01. The sequence goes on along the minus strand of CAZFWX010000016.1, from coordinate 23,316 downwards.
TCAAGTGGAAAGTGGATAACTCCCGTCTGTGGCTGTACACCAAAGAAGGCGGGATCATTCACGCCACCACCAGCGACGGTGGCAAGGTGCTTTCCCTGGATATGACAGGAGAATGGAATCCCGGCTGCCCTCCTGACAAGTGCCTTACATTCAATCGGGTGAAGGAAGGCGGATGAGCAGGAAGGCACGGACTCGGGCGCTGCAATGGCGCAGCTTTGGCGGCTGGGTCCTGACGGCTTTGGGGGTTCTGGTTCTCCTGGCGGCCGGAGGGCCGGCCGGGGCGCGGTCCGGGCCAACGGAGGTGCGCCGCCTGGGCGTGAGCCGGACGGGGGACACCACGCTTTTGACGGTGCTGCTCAGCGCCCCGGCCGAGGCCCGAATCACTCCGAAAACCGAGGGAGGCAAGGCGGTTCTGGTGGTTGAGTTCCCCCGGGCCCAGGGAGTGCGCCTGTCCCCCCGGCTGGGGGGAGATGATCTCCTGGTGCAAGCCGTGCAGACTGAAACCACCGCCGCGGGCGTGCGCATCACCCTGGAAATCGCGCCGAACCGGACCTACACCTATTGGAAGAAGACCAAGACCTTGGGTTCCGGTCAGGTGGCCTACCTGGTGGGACTGAAGGGGGAGGCGGGCTCTGCTGCGCCGCCGCCGCCCACCCAGGCCCAGATGCTGCCGCCCGCCACGGCGCAACCTTCCGGGGGCGAACCGGAACAGCAATACAGCCAGAACCGGGAGGAGTATCCTGTCAGAGGCGGGGCGTCAGCGAGCGGCGGCCGGCTGGGGGAGCTGAAAAGCCTCATCCCCCGGGCTCAGCCTCTCTGGCAATTCCTGGAGGCCGGAGGCTGGAACGTGAGCCAGACCCAGAATTATGACCGTCCGGGCCAGCGCTATACCAAGGGGTTCTACCTGACGAACAGCCAGTACCCGGAAGCGGTCATCAAGGTGGCTTTCCTTCCCGCCAACACGCCGGGAGCCCCCAATATCGGCATGGTGACCCTGGCCTTTGATAAACTGACGGGGCCCACCGCGGACAAATACCGTCAACTGCGGCAGATGAATTTTTCGCAAATCAGAGGCAAATACGAGGACATCGGCGACTTTTTCGACGACGCCTTAAAACCCCTGCGGGTGGAATTGCGCAAGCAATGCCAGGCCCTGGCCAATCGCTGGGCCTCCTTCCTGCAGGGCTACTTGAAGGCCGCCAGCCCCAACAACCCCAAGGTACCGGAACAGGCCATGGCGCATATCCGGGAAAAAGTGAACATCAGGTTTGAAGGAGTGCAACACACCATCTCGGAAGACCCCCTGATGCTCCTCAACCTGGTGGATTTTCTTTATATTCGCAGCTACTACCTGAGCACGGGCGGAGGTTCCTGATGACCAAGGAGATCACCATTTTCGGCAAGTCCACCTGACCCTTTACCACCAGGGCCCGGGAGGCCATGGATAAGGAAGGATATACTATCGACTACCGGGACGTGGTACAGAATGCGGAAAACCTTGAGGAAATGCTGAAGCTTACCCAGGGAGTCCGCAAGGTCCCGGTCCTGGTGCAGGCAGGCCAAGTCACCATCGGCTACGGGGGTAGCTGAGGGGTTTAGCCGGCCCGGGGTCCCGGACCAAACTCATTGGCGGCCCGGCGGGGGAGATCACCCGCCGGGCCGTCTTTTCTTTGCCGGACTGATTGCAGTTGGAGGAAGAAAGCCCCTCCCCGTGATGGTGGTTTGAGAATTCAGTATAAATTTGAAGTGGATATTTAACTTATTTTTTTTTCTCTCCAAAAACTCTCCACTGACCTGCAATTTTTTGTGGTTTCTGATTCAGCATTTCCCCTTTCCAGGGCTAAATCACCCATATTGCCAGGTGTATGCACATCTCAGGCTGCTTTTGGGTAATTTTAGGGAGCTCGCCCTCACCGGCATATTTATAATATATTATAAATATACTGATATCATTGGATAATCTAATAAATATGACATTTTTATTATAACCAGTCATTTGCTATATTTTTTGCCCCACTTTTCTGTAATATTTAGCCTTTTGATTTAATAATACTCCCACTTAATACTTTATTTTTTGTCCTAATAGGATTTAAGATACCTTAGTTATATTATTAACAATGTTTTTAATAGTTTTTTAATTGATATATTATATAGTTATAATATTATAATCACAATTTTTCTTGACAGCCATTTTTCCCTGGGATAAGGTTTAGCCCACGACAACGACATTCTTCGGTTGCCCCTGGGCATTCTTCCGTTTCCTAGGTCTTTTTAGGGGGAAAAAGGGAGGAACGAGGACCGGAACCCGGGCACGGCAGGAGGGGGAAGGCTCCCGCCGGCACGGCTTCCCTAACCGAGGCCAAGAGGCTTATTTTTACCACCAGGACGATGCGGGCCTCAGCCCCCGTCACCTCTGGTCGGCCTTTCGCTTTATTCTTGCTGCATTCGGCAGCATTTCAGCCTGATCCAATTGTGTGAGGACACCCATGAAAAAAATGGCGCTGATTTGTCTTCTGCTTCTGACCCTGGGGGTCTTTTGGGCTCCCCGACCTACCATGTGCGTCACCATGTCCATTGTCACGGTAACCGCGTACCATCCGGGGGTTTACGGCGGGCACTCGGCCCGGGGCATCACCGCCTCCGGCATGCACGTCAAGGAAGGCATCGTGGCGGTGAGCCGGGACATCGAGAACAACTTGAACCTGGGGTTCGGAGATAAGGTGCTGCTCCATGGATTGGGGGTCTTCGAGTTCCAGGACCGCATGGCTTCCTATGTCCGTCAGAAAGTGGACGTCTTCATGCAAACCAAGCAGAAGGCCATCCGCTTCGGCGTACGGCGGCACATCGTCCTGGTCAAAATGGTCTAACCCTACTTCACCCGCTCCACATAGGCCCCGGTGCGGGTGTCCACCCGCACCCGGTCTCCCACCTCAATGAACAGGGGCACCTGCACCACTGCGCCCGTTTCCAGGGTGGCCGGCTTATTGCCGCCTGAGGCGGTATCGCCTTTGACGCCCGGTTCCGTCTGCACCACTTCCAGATCCACGGCGCTGGGCAGTTCCGCGGCCACCGGCTGCTGGTTGAAGAACAGCACCTTGAGGTTCTGGTTTTCCGCCAGATATAAGGTGGCCTCCCCCAGTTGCTCGGGGGGGATGAGGATTTGCTCGAAGGTTTCCATATCCATGAGGCAGTAGCGGTCTCCCTCCTTATAGAGGAACTGCATCTCCCGCTCCGCCAGGTCCGGCCGTTTCACTTTTTCGCCGGACCGGAAGGTCTGATCCAGAACTCTGCCGGTCATGAGATTCTTGATCTTGGTGCGCACGAAGGCCCCGCCCTTGCCGGGCTTGACGTGGAGAAAATCCACGATGGCGTAAGGAGCCCCGTCTATTTCGATCTTCAGGCCTTTCTTAAAATCAGCGGTGGAGTACATAAATGTGTCCCAACCTTTCCTTACCCAAGCCCAGGCTCAACCTCACATCGGCAATAATCTGTGCCGAACTCCGGGGCTCAGGGAAAGTATTTTTGCGCCAGGTCATAAAGGCGCACAGAAATGCAATCGGCAGGCGCGAAAAACTGGTCCGTGCGGGGAAATCGGAGGTGTTCTCAGGGTGACGCCTTGCTTTTCCGCCCCCCCTGTTGCTTGCGGTTTTCAGCCGTCTCGCCCTTGCCCGGATGTCCCTTCAAAACCGGGGCCTGGGGCAAGGGAACGGCCCAGAGGTTTTCTTTGCCCTTGGTTGCCGGGGCAAGTTGCACGATGATCTCATTCTTTTTGACGTAGTTCAACTCCCGGCGGATCAGGTCCTGGATCATTTCCGGATCATTTTGCAGACGGCTGATGGTTCGAGCCAAGCGGGTGTTTTCCTCGGCCAGACGGGCGTTTTCCTGCTCCAGGCGCATATATTCCTGACGCAGGTTATAAACCTGGTACACCCCCCGCTGGTTGAAAATCACCAGGAAAACCAGGAGAAATCCCAGGCCCAGGGCCAACCCCTTCAAAAGACGGGCGTGGCTTTTACGCCCCGGGGCATTTTCCGGTTCGGCAGTGGCCGCCATCTTCCCTCCCCCTTGGCAACCTGCACCGTATCTTGACGAAAAACCTTAGATTTTGCAACAAAATTATGCAGCCCGGCGATGATCCTGTCATTTTTCCCGGCGCCCGGCCCCCCCGCCCGGCCCTTCACCGGGGTTTCATTGACAGACCCCGGCAAAGACAATAAAATCAGCGGTACGCACAGGAAGCAGTGCGCATAGGAGGATCCATGGCTCCGTTATCCCCCCTGGCTGCCACTGGCATCGGTTCCGTTCCCTTTACTGAAGTCTCTGCTGCAGTGGGACTGATCATGAGCCACCTGCCGGAGATGCCCTTCTGGCCCCAGATGGTGCGCCTGGGTTATGCCGAAGAGATGCTGCCTCAGGCCGCGGGTGGCCTCCCGGCCCTGAAAGTCAACGAGAGCCAGCGCCGGGTGGACCTGGATCCCGACGCGTCCCGGGAACTGGCCCTGGCGCAGTTTTACGAAGCCGCCTGGAGTAACGACCTGGGCCCCTTTGCCCTGCCGGCCGGAGGCGCCCGGGGATTTTTCGCTCTGGTGGAGGCCGCGCTCCAGTCGCCGTCCCTGCCGGTTCTCAAGGGCCAGGTGGTGGGGCCGGTGACCTTCGCCGGCATGGTCAAGGACGCGGACGAGCGCCCCATCCTTTATGATCAGGAAATGACCTTGGCCGTGGCCCAGGGGATTGCCCGCACCGCCGCCTGGCAGGCGGCGCGGTTCCGGGATCTGGGCAAAGAAGCCGTCATTTTTTTCGATGAGCCTTTCCTCACCGGCTTCGGATCGGCCTTTTGTCCCGTTTCCCGTGAGGAAGTGACCCATATCCTCACCGACGCCCTGGCAGCGACGCGCCAGTTCGGGCCGGTGCATTTGGGCGTGCACTGTTGCGGGAACACTGACTGGTCCTTGCTCCTCGACCTGTCCTTTGACATCCTCAGCTTCGATTCTTACGGCTTTTTTTCCACTCTGCTCCTGTATGAGAAGGCGCTCAAGGACTTCCTGGACCGGGGCGGCTGGCTGGCCTGGGGTCTGGTGCCCACCCGCGCCGAGGAGTTGCGGGGGGAAACCGGAGACAGCCTTTTCGCCCGCTTTACCAGCCAGGTTCAGCAGATAACCGCCCTGGGGTTCAGCGTGCACCAGGTCCTCTCCCAATCCCTGCTCACTCCTGCCTGCGGCCTGGGGTATCTGACTCCTGAAGAGGCGGCCCGGGCCTTGGCGCTCCTGGGCGAGTTAAGCGCCCGCGCCCGCCAGTGGCTGGCCACAGCCTGATCCACCAATATTTTCTTGTGGAGTTGTGCAATGAAGGTCAAGGACATCATGGTGAAGGAAGTGGCCACTCTGGATGTGAATGATGAACTGAGCCTGGCTAACGACATTATGCGGCTGGGGCGAATCCGGCACCTCCCCGTGGTGGACGGGCAAACGCTGGTGGGCATTATCTCCGAGCGGGACCTCTTCCGCTCCTCCCTGGCCCAGGCCCTGGGTTACGGCAGCGAGGCCACCCGGCAGATGATGAAGGGCATCCGCATCAAGGACCTCATGGTCACAAACCTCATCACCGTGTCGCCGGACACGGAGATGCTGGCCGCCATCCAGCTCATGCTGACCAAGAAGATCGGCTGCCTGCCGGTGGTGGAGAATGACCGGCTGGTGGGGCTCATCACCGAAACCGATATCTTGACCCAATACTGCAAAGACCTGGGAGGGTGCCCTAGATAAGGGAGAGAAAGCGGATAAAATTTTTCAGGGTGGCGGGATCGTAGGCCGGTCCCCGGGTTCCCCTCTGCTCCTGGAGAATTTTTAACGCAGCAAAGGGTTTGATCGCCCGCCGGTAAGGCCGGTGCGACGTCAGGGCGTCGTAAGCATCCAGGAGATGAAAGATCCGGGTCAGGGGATGCTGCTCCGCCAGGGGCAGGCCCGCGGGGTAGCCCGAGCCGTCGGCGTGTTCGTGATGCTCCAGGACCAGGCGCTTAACCTCCGCGGAGAGGTGGGGATTCTCCCTGAGCAGGTGATAGCTCTCCTGCGGATGGTCCCTCACCAGATCCCAGTCCCGGGGCCGCAACGGCTCCACCCGGTAAATCACCTCCTCGCTGACCCGGGTCAGCCCCAGGTCGTGGAAGAGTCCCGCCAGCCCCATGGTCAGGCAGTCATCCTTACTGCTCTCCAGAAAGACCATCATGGCCATCCCCAGCAGGGCCACGTTCACCGAGTGGTTGTACAGGGAATAGTCCTGAAAAATAATCTCCCCCATGAATTCCCAGGAGACGGAATCCTTTTCCAGGCAGTCAATCACCTTCTCCAGGACCTGTCCGGCGCCGTCAATGTGCTTCCCCAGGCGGGGAGAACCAAAGGCCAGACGCAGGCTCAAGCCCAGGTGCTCCCGCAGGAGTTCCAGCTGGGGTGCGGCATCCAGGTCATCAGTGGAGGCCAGCAGGCGGTTATTCAGGTAGGCGATCACCTCCTCCACATCCCGGGCGCGGATATAAAAGCGCTGGATGCCGACCGACTGTAAAGGCTCCATGACTTCGGGCAACAGCACCTCGCCCTCTTCCAGGCAGGGGGCAAAAGAGATGTCCGGCCCTTCGCCCCGGCCCACCTTGAGGTAAAGGCCGCAAGGGACGGCCTCCCCCCCCATGAGCACGTTAAAGGAGAGGGGGAGATATTCTACATCTTCGGCCGGACTGTGGCTCCTGATGATGCGGAGACCCCTGGAAAATAGCTGCTGCCGGAATCCCTCGGAATCCATGGAGCGCATCTCTGTGGACATGGCTGTTCCCCTTTTTCTCCCTATCGGCTGAGAAGGGCACAAGCTTTAACGACCGCAGAAAAATTGTCGCTTAAAAAAAACGGGGAAAGGTGGCGGGAGGGATTGCCCTTTCTTCTGAAAGTTTTTTGTCAACTGGCGGCACAGGCTTGCCAGGCTGAGCAGATACCAGCAGCCGGCTGACCTTTCTGGGCAATTTGACGACTTTTCCCGCCCGGGGAAAACGGAAGGTGAGGCGCCCTCCAGCCCCCGGCACGGCTGCCGGAGGCTGGGGGAGAAATCTTACACGAAGGTCAGCCAGGAATGGTACCGGGGATTTTCCCCTTTGACGATCTGGAAGAAGGCGGTCTGGATCTGCTTGGTGATGGGGCCGGGGCGGCCCGGGCCGATGATGCGGCCGTCCACTTCCCGGATGGGGGTGACTTCGGCCGCGGTGCCAGTGAAAAAGGCTTCATCAGCCAGATAAAGCTCGTCCAGGGAGAAACGGTCCTCTTGGGCGGGAATGCCCAGGTCCCGGGCCAGGGTGAGGATGCAGTCCCGGGTGATGCCCGGCAGGACCGAGGTGAGAGGCGGCGTGCGCAACAGCCCATCCCGCACCACAAAGATATTTTCGCCGGTTGCCTCAGACACGTACCCCTCGGGGTCCAGGAGCAGGGCCTCGTCATAGCCGTTGGCGATGGCCTCCCGTTTGGCCAGGATGGAGTTGACGTAGTTGCCCACGGTCTTGGTCTTGGTCATCATGATCCGGGGGTGATGCCGGGTGTAGGCCGAGGTCTTGACGCGCACGCCCCGTTCCATCCCCTCATCACCCAAATAGGCCCCCCACACCCAACTGATGACAGTGGTGCGGATGGGGTTGGTGCTGGGATTGAGCCCCATGACGCCGTCGCCCACGAAGACCAGGGGCCGCAAGTAGGCCTCCTTCTGGCTGTTTTTACGCAGGATCTCCTGGCACACGTCCCTGATCTGCGCCTGGGTGAAGGGAATTTCCAACTGCATGACGTGGGCCGAGTCGAAGAGCCGGCGGATGTGCTCCGGAAGGCGGAAGACCGCGGTGCGCCCGTCGGTGCAGTGGTAGGCCCGGATGCCCTCGAAGACCCCCAGGCCGTAGTGCAGGGTGTGGGTGAGAATATGCACCTGGGCGGCCTCCCAGGGGATAAAATTGCCGTCCAGCCAGATCCATTCAGCCTTTGCCACCATGCCTGTTCCTCCCTAAGATATGCCGAAATTATGTAACGTAGATGGGCAAAGTTGTCAAACCCTATCGAGAACGGAAAAATCGTTGGACCGGGAGGGCCAGGCGGGCCCGCTGCCCTTCTGCGAAAAACGCCGCTGCCGCTCCCGTGTAGTTTTCATTGCAGAGAAGCCGCCTTTTCCGGTAAGATGGGCATATCTGAGGTTTTTCATCATTTTCCCTCTGGGGATCCGTTATGCCAGCACCTTTAAAAGTGGGCGTTATCGGCGTGGGCTATCTGGGACGCTTCCACGCCGAAAAGTTTGCCGCCCTGCCCGAAGCCGACTTGGTGGGGGTGGTTGATATCGTGGCCGAGCGCAGCCAGACCGTGGGCAGGGCCTTGAACGCCGAAGCGTTCACCGATTACCGGCACCTTTTGCCCCTGGTGGAGGCGGTGAGCGTGGCCGCCACCACCAGCGAGCATTACCGCATCGTCCGGGACTGCCTCATGGCCGGCCGGCACGTTCTGGTGGAAAAACCCATCGCGGCGTCCGTGGGCCAGGCCCAGGAACTGGTGGATCTGGCCCGGGACAGGGGTGTGCGTCTCATGGTGGGGCACCTGGAGCGCTTCAATTCCGCCATGGAGGAACTGAAGCGCCTGGCCACTGCGCCCCGCTTCATCGAGACCCACCGCCTGGCCTTCTTCAAAGAGCGGGGCACCGACGTGGACGTGGTTCTGGACCTGATGATCCACGACCTGGATCATATCCTCAGCCTGGTCAACGGGCCGGTGGTGGAAATCCGGGCCGCGGGCATCGCGGTGCTCACCTCCAATGTGGACATCGCCAACGTCAGATTGGAGTTCGGCGACGGCTGCATCGCCAACCTCACGGCCTCCCGCATGTCCCTTAAGAGCATGCGCCGTTTCCGCGTCTTTCAGCCGGAAGCTTACATGGCCATTGACTTCGAGGCCCAGGAACTGACCGTGGCGGCCCGCAAGGAAGGGGCCATGGGGCCCATTCCGGGGGTAGCCCTGGAACTGAGGCGTTTTCCCAAGGAGGATGTCCTGTTAAAAGAGATTTACGCCTTCGTCACTGCGCTGCAACAGGGGCAGGACGCGCCCATTACCGGCGAGGCCGGCCTGGCCGCCCTGAGGCTGGCCATGGACATTAACACTTCCATGCGGAAGGCCAAGGTGTGAACCCTTTGGGGAAAGCCGCCCCGGCCGGGCTTCCGGAGCGGGGAGAAGCTGGCGGATTTCAGGACGTGTTGACACTGCCGGACGGGATTCCGGCCTCCCGGCCCGGCCCGGCCCGGGTCCTCATCGTGGCCGGGGAGGCCTCGGGAGACGCCCACGCCGCCCGGCTGATCGGGGCTTTGCGGGAACAGGCCCCACAGCTGGAAGTGTTCGGGGTGGGGGGCGAAGCCCTGGCCCATGAAGGGGTGGAACTCCTCTTTCCCGCGGCCGAACTGGCGGTGGTGGGCCTTTCGGAAGTGGCCGTCAAACTGCCGGCGGTCATCCGGGCCCTGGCCCTGCTCAACCGGGCCATGCGGGAGCGCCGCCCTGGCCTGGTCATCCTGGTGGACTTTCCGGATTTCAATTTCTGGGTGGCCCGCCTGGCCCGCCGCCAGGGCCTGCGGGTGATGTATTACATCAGCCCCCAGGTATGGGCCTGGCGCACCTACCGGGTGCGCACCCTGGCCCGGCTGACGGACCGCCTGGTGGTCATCTTCCCGTTTGAAAAGGATTTCTATGCCCGACGGGGTGTGGCCGTGGATTTCGTGGGGCACCCCTTCCGGGAGACGCTGCCTCCCGCGCCGCCCCGGGGCCAGTGGCTGGCAGCCCGGGGGCTTGACCCCGCGGCCCTGACCCTGGCCCTTTTGCCCGGCTCCCGCTCAAGCGAAGTGGAGCGGTTCCTGGTCTCCATGCTGGCTGCGGCAAAGCTGCTCCTTGAGGCCCTGCCCGGCTGCCAGTTCGTGTTGCCCGTGGCCTCCACCATTCCCCCGGCGTGCGTGGCCTCTCTGGTGGAGGGTTTTCCCGGCAGGCTCGCCGTCATCGACGGCCAGGCGTATGAGGCCCTGAGCGCCGCCCACCTGGCCCTGGTGGCTTCGGGCACCGTCACCCTGGAAGCGGCTCTGGCGTCTACACCCACGGTCATCGTCTACCGGGTGTCGCCATTGAGCGCCTTGGTGGCCCGGCTCCTCATCCGGGTGGACCATGTGGGCATGGCCAACCTGCTGGCCGGGGAGCGGCTCTTTCCGGAACTCCTCCAGGAGCAGTTCACCCCCGAGGCCCTGGCCCGGGAAGTCCTGGCCTTTATTCAGGAACCCTCGCGCCTCTCCGCCCTGGGCCAGGGGTTGCGGCGCATTATCACCCGCCTGGGGGGGCCCGGCGCCTCGCAGCGCGCTGCCCGGGTGGCCCTGGAACTCATGACCCAAGCGCCGGCATAACCTTTCAGATAAGGTAACAATAAGTTTTTTCTGATAAAAACCTCTCTTAGGCGAGGAGAAGCCAATGCTGAAAAAGATCCAATCCCTGCTGGGGCCTGAGGCCGAAGATCTCCTGTCCTACACCTGCACCGGGTTTCCCAAGGAAACCCTGCATTTACCGGGGCCTGATTTTGTGGACCGGGTCTTTGTGGGGTCCGATCGCCCCGTGGGCGTACTCCGGTCCCTGGGCTGTTTGTTCAACCACGGCCGCCTGGCCGGCACGGGCTACCTGAGCATCCTGCCGGTGGACCAGGGCATCGAACACTCGGCCGCGGCCTCCTTCGCCCCCAATCCCCTGTTCTTCGACCCGGAGAACATCGTCAAGCTGGCCATCGAGGGCGGCTGCAACGCCGTGGCCTCCACCCTGGGCGTTCTGGGCGCGGTGGCCCGCAAGTATGCCCACAAGATCCCTTTCATCCTTAAGTTTAACCACAATGAACTCCTGAGCCTGCCTGCCATCCACGATCAGACCATGGTGGCCCGGATCGAGCAGGCCTTCGACATGGGCGCGGTGGCCGTGGGCGCCACCGTCTATTTCGGTTCCGCCGATTGCCGGCGGCAGTGGGTGGAGGTGAGCGAGGCCTTCGAGCGGGCCCACGACCTGGGCATGGTCACCATCCTCTGGTGCTATCTGCGCAACCCCGCCTTCAAGACTTCTTCCAAGGATTTCCACACCGCCGCGGACCTCACCGGCCAGGCCAATCACCTGGGCGTGACCATCGAGGCCGACATCATCAAACAGAAGGCCCCCACGGTGAACGGCGGCTACACCGTGCTCAACTTCGGCAAAACCCACCCCCGGATTTACTCCGATCTGGCCGGCACCCACCCCATCGACATGACCCGCTACCAGGTGGCCAACTGCTACATGGGCCGGGCCGGGCTCATCAACTCCGGGGGTGAGTCTTCCGGGGCCAACGACCTGGCCGACGCGGTGCGCACCGCCCTCATCAACAAAAGGGCCGGCGGCATGGGCCTCATCTCCGGCCGCAAAGCCTTCCAGCGCCCCATGAAGGAAGGCATCGAACTGCTCAACGCCATCCAGGACGTGTACCTGTGTGCTGACGTCACCGTGGCCTGAGCTGGGTGAAGGCTTTTTGAGGAAACGCCGCTTCCCGGCAGCAATTCAGTGGCACCGGCGTCCCGCCGATGGAAGCGACGCAATACTGTGCAGACACCCGAGGGCGGGTGTCCTACATAAACTTTTCAATTAGGCAATCATGTTCACCGGACTCATCGAAGGCATCGGCGAAATCACGGAAGTAGTCCGCCAGGCGGAAGGGGTGCGGTTGGGTTTGGCAGCGCCGTTTCCGGTGGCGGAATTGGTCCTGGGGGAATCGGTGGCTGTCTCCGGGGCCTGCCTCACCGTGGTGGCCGCGGCCGGGGGCGTCTTCCAGGTGGAGGTCTCCCCAGAGACCCTGGCCCGCACGACTTTGGCCTTGAAAAAGGTGAGGGACAAAGTTAACTTAGAAAGAGCCCTGCGGTTGGGCGACCGCCTGGGAGGCCATCTGGTCACCGGGCACGTGGACGGCCTGGGAGTGGTGCGGGAGCGCCGGGAAGGCCCGTCGCATCTCATGCTGAGCTTCGAGATGCCCCCGGACTTGGCCCCCTATGTGGTGGAGAAGGGCTCCATCGCCATCGAGGGCGTCAGCCTCACCGTGAACGCCACGCAAGGCAACCGTTTCACGGTAAACATCATTCCCTTTACCGCCCGGCATACTACCCTGGCCGATCTGAAGGTGGGCGACCGGGTCAACCTGGAAACCGATATTATCGGCAAATACGTCGCCAGGCTCCTGAAAAAGGACCAGGAAGGCGGGTCGGGACTGACTCCGGATTTTCTGGCCCGGCATGGTTTTTTATAAGTTTTTATAAGTAGGGATAAAAAAATCTTCGAGAAAGGGGGTGGGGAGATGGTCGTGCGACAGCGATTCATCTTGTCCTGAATCTGAAGCGGCCTCAGCCAGGGTAGTTACCCTGGCGCGACAGCATCTCCCCAAGGTTCGGCACTCCTTGGGCCGTTAGAGGAGGAGAAGTATGGCAGTTTGCCGCAACCACCTCGTTTTCATCGGAGGCATTCTGGTGGGCGTCATGGGCGCCCTGCTGGTCAAATTTGGCAACCCCGCTAACATGGGGCTGTGCTTCGTCTGTTTTTACCGCGATATCTCCGGGGCTTTGGGCCTGCACATGAATGCCATGCTCCAGTATCTGCGCCCCGAGATTATCGGCATTTTTTTCGGCTCCTTCGTTACTGCCATCGGGTCGAGAGACTTCTCTCCCCGGGGCGGGTCCCAGCCCCTGGTCCGGTTTCTTTTAGGGGTCCTCATCATGGTGGGCGGACTCATCTTCCTGGGCTGTCCCATCCGGGCCATCTACCGCTTGGGAGGCGGCGATCTGTCGGCCGCGGGAGGGCTGCTGGGCATCCCCTTCGGAGCCTACGTGGGGCTCACGTTCCTGACCCGGGGCTACAATCTGGGGCAGGCCCGTGCCCTCCCCCAGTGGGTGGCCGTCATCCCGGCGGCCTTCTTTGCCATGTTGGGCTTGCTCCTGGTGGCTAAGATCTGGCTGGAGACCCCCTACCCCTTCTTCAGCCTCAAGGGGCCCGGGTCCCAGCACGCCCCGGTGCTCATTTCCTTGGGGATGGGGGTTGCGGCGGGCATCATCTTTCAGCGGTCCCGGTTGTGCCTGGTGGGCGGACTCAGGGATATCTTCCTTTTCCGGGACTATTTCCTCATCAAGGGGTTTGTGGGCATCCTCTTGGGCTGTTTCCTGGCCAACCTGGCCCTGGGGCAGTTTCAGCCCGCCTGGGTAGGCCCGGTGGCCCACGGCAATTTTGCCGGAAATTTCCTGGGAATGGGACTCTTGGCCTTCGCGGCCGTGCTTCTGGGTGGCTGTCCCTTGCGGCAGCTCATCCTCACCTGGGAGGCCAATCTGGACTCCTTCATGGCCGTCTTGGGAATGCTGGCCGGGGCCGGTCTGGCCCATCGCCTGGGTCTGGCCGCTTCCCCGAACGGCGTGCCGGAGTTAGGCTGGGTGGCCCTGGCCCTGGGATATGGCCTGGCTTTTGCCGTGGCCTGGCTCTTCACTCCGGTCCGGCAGAGTGTGGGGGAGGGCGCCTGATGTCGGAAATCACTTTGGATTGCCGCGGTCTTAGTTGCCCTCTGCCGGTTCTTGAGGTAAAAAAACAATTGGATCAGGGTCAACAGACCTTCTCGATCCGGGTGGACGCCCCGGTGGCGGTGGAGAACATCAGCCGGTTTTTGGCCAACCGGGGCCATAAATTCACTCTGACCCAGGAGGACCTGGAGACGGTTATCACCGTAACGGCATAACCGGAAGGGTTACCCGAACTGCAATATTTTTCCGGGAAGGCGCAGGGACAACCGCCTGCCCTTCCCGCACCCTCCCCTTTCATTCCTGATGGTGGACGGGGAGGAGGTTGGCCAGGGAAGGACCAGAGTCGCCTCTGAAACCTCCTTCTCATCAATAAGCCGGAGTAAGTCACAATGCCTGTCTCACCCATAGAAGAGGTCATCCAGGACATCCGCCAGGGCAAAATGATCATCCTGGTGGATGACGAGGACCGGGAAAACGAGGGCGACCTGGCCATGCCCGCGGAATTGGCCACCCCCGAGGCCATTAACTTCATGGCCCGCTACGGCCGGGGACTCATCTGCCTGGCCCTGGACCCGGTGATCGTGGATCGCCTGCAACTGCGCCCCATGGTACGGGACAACGAATCCCCCTACAAGACCGCCTTTACGGTGTCCATCGAAGCCCGGCGGGGCGTGACCACGGGCATCTCCGCGGCGGACCGGGCCACCACCATCCGCACTGCGGTGGCGGACAGCGCCAAACCAGAAGATTTAGTAAGTCCGGGGCATGTCTTTCCCCTGCGGGCCAAGAAAGGCGGGGTGCTGGTGCGCACCGGCCAGACCGAAGGGTCTGTGGACCTGGCCCGGCTGGCAGGCTTCAAGTCCGCTGCGGTCATCTGCGAGATCATGAAGGACGATGGCACCATGGCCCGCCTGCCGGATTTGGAGGAATTCGCCGCGGAACATAACCTGAAGATCGCCACCATCGCCGATCTGGTGGAGTACCGCCTCAGGAACGAATCTTTCGTGCATCGCCGGGCCACCACCAAACTTCCCACCTATTTCGGGGAATTCACCGTGCACGCCTACGATAACGACATTGACGACAACCAGCATCTGGCCATCGTCAAAGGGGAGATCACCCCCGGCGAATCCACCTTGGTGCGGGTGCATTCCGAGTGCGTCACCGGCGACGTCTTCCACTCGCTGCGCTGCGACTGCGGCGACCAGTTGGAGGCGGCCATGGCCCGCCTGGAGGAGGAAGGCAAGGGCGTCATCCTCTACATGCACCAGGAAGGGCGGGGCATCGGTCTGGTCAATAAAATCCGCGCTTACGCCCTCCAGGACCAGGGGGCCGACACGGTGGAGGCCAACGAGGCCTTGGGGTTCAAGGCCGACCTGCGCGACTACGGCATCGGCGCCCAGATTCTGCGGGACCTGGGCATCCGGAAGATGCGCCTCATGACCAACAATCCCAAAAAGATTATCGGTCTTGAAGGCTACGGGCTCAAAGTGGTGGAGCGGGTGGCCCTGGAGATTCCCCCCAACCGGGTGAACCGCAATTATCTCAAGACCAAGTGCCAGAAGATGGGGCACATGCTGAAAATGGTGTGAAAGGCGGAAAATCCATGCGGACGGTGGAAGGCTCTCTCGCGGGCGATGGTCTGAAGTTCGCCTTGATCGTCAGCCGTTTCAACGCATTCATCACCGAGCGCCTGCTGGAGGGCGCCCTGGATTGCCTCAAGCGCCACGGCGTGAACGAGGCTGACCTGACCCTGGTGCGGGTGCCGGGAGCCTGGGAAATTCCCCTGGCGGCCAAGCGTCTGGCCAACTCCAAGGCGCACGATGCGGTTATCTGCCTGGGAGCGGTGATCAGGGGGGCCACGCCCCACTTCGATTACGTGGCCGCGGAGGTGAGCAAGGGCACGGCCCAGGTGGCCCTGGAGGCCGGCATCCCGGTGCTGTTCGGCATCCTCACCACCGACAGCCTGGAGCAGGCCGTGGAACGGGCCGGCAGCAAGGCGGGCAACAAGGGCTATGCCGCGGCAGAAGCGGCCCTGGAGATGGTCAATCTCCTCAAGTCCCTGTAAGGTCCCGCTCATGCCGCCCGTTTCCCGCAGCCAATGCCGGGAATGGGCCCTGCAGGTCCTTTACCAGGCCGAGTTCTCCGGCCGGTCCGGCGAAGACGAGGTGCGCCGCTTCTGGGGCTACTTCCGCCCGGGAAGCCCTGTGCCGGATTACCTCAATGACCTGGTCGCCGGGTGCCATACCCACCGCCAGGAACTGGACGCCCTCATCGCCCGCTACTCCGAGCACTGGCGCCTGGAGCGCATGGCTGCGGTGGACCGCAACCTCCTGCGCCTGGGCGTTTATGAACTGCTTCATCATCCGGATATCCCGCCCAAGGTGGTGATCAACGAGGCCGTGGAACTGGCCAAACGCTTCGGCACGGAAGGGTCCGGGGCCTTTATCAACGGCCTGTTGGACCGCATCCGGGAGGCCCTGGGCCGGGAGCCCTAGCCGGAGGAAGTTGTCTCTAACAAAGTTCACAACTTCGTCTTTTGCCAGGGAGGGTAAGACCTTGCGTTTACGCAAAAGTGCTGCTGTTCTGATGCTGATAATCCTGACCATCAGTTTCGCAGGCTGCGCCACGGAGAGCGGTTATTATGATCCCGGGCGCTCCGCCGCAGCCGGAGCCCTGGGAGGCGCGGCCACGGGTGCGGCCATGGGCGCTATTATCGGCGCCGCCACCGGCTCCCCGGGCAAAGGCGCGGCCATCGGCGCAGCGGCGGGCGCAGTGGCCGGCGGCGTGGGCGGGGCCATTTACGCCGCGCACATGAACCGGCGGACCCAGGAAGCCGCCATGGCCGCCCAACAGTACAATTATTCCCCCAACCAGGGCAACTTCGTGGACATCGGCCAGGCGACCGCAGTGCCGGGCGCCGTACGTCCCGGCCAGGAAGTGCGCTTCAACATGGTCTACACCGTCCTCACCCCGGACAACGCGCCGGTGGCGGTGACGATCATCCGGGAAGTGCGCAAGGACGGCATGCTGGTGGGGCAGCCCCAGCAGGCCACGGCCACCAACACTAACGGCACCTATGAAGATTCCCTGGGCTATCGTCTGCCGCCCGGATCCCCGCCGGGGCTTTACACGGTGAGCTTCCGAATCATGAGCGCCGCGGGCAACGCCGAAAAGTTCGCCTCTTTTAACGTCATGTAAGTGTACCGGGGCCTGGGCCTCTTGGCTCCGGCCCCTCCCCTCCCCTGCCCGCCAATATGGTCGACCTCAGCCTTGCCCGGTCCGTTCTCCCTCCTCTCCTGGCCTTGCTCCATAATGACGCCGCGGTCAGGCTGGCCGCAGCCCGGACGGTGGCCCGGGCTCTGGGGGAGCCGGACTACCTGGAGCTGGTGCGGGAACACCAGCTTTCTCCGTTCATCTATCACTTCCTGACTGGCCAACCTTGGGCCGGGATGGGGGAAGTGCCCCACCTGGCGGTGCTCCGGGACGATTATGGCCGGTCGCTCCAGGAGGCGGTGCGCCAGGACCGGGAAATCCGGGAAATTCTGGTCCGGTTCACGGCGGCCGGAGTGGAATGTTTGCTGCTCAAAGGCGCCCACCTGCGCCGCCGGGTCTATGCCGAACCAGCCCTTAGGCCTATGGGCGACCTGGATTTGCTCGTTGCGCCCCTGCAGATCGCCCAGGCCCGCCAGGTGCTGTGGGACATGGGATACCGCCCCGTCCCCTGGACGCCGGATTTGGCCCCCGGCTATCTGGAGCGCTTCGAATACGAGATGACCCTGGAGCCGCCGCCGGGGCGACATCTTCTGGTGGATCTGCACTGGGAAATCCGGGAAGCGGGCACTTTTTATTGCCTATCGTATGAGGACTTGCGGCCGCGCTCCCGCATTTTGGATTTTCAGGGTGTGCCGGCCCATGGCCTGTGCCCCGAACATCTGCTTATCCACCTGGCTCTGCACCTGATTGACGAAGGCAATTGCGCCGGCCTGGCCAAACTCCTGGATTTGGCCCTGGTGGCGGGGCAGCCTGATCTCAACGCGGAGCTTCTGGTCCAGGAGACGGCGCGTCTGGGGGTTCAGGGCGGGGTCTGGACCGTCCTTTCATTCCTGGAGGACCTGTTGCCCGGCCTCACGCCTCAAAAGGTTCTGGCGCGCCTGCGGGCCTACCGCCCCCCTTTCCTGGAAAGACTGGTCCTCCGGGGCGGCTCCTTGGGAGAAGCGGTAAGCCATCTGGCCCACGTGGGGCGGCGGCTGGCCCCGGCGGACTGGCCCCGGTATCTGTGGCCCCGGCTGTGGCCGCAGCCTGAGTATCTTGTGGCCAATCTGGGCAAGGTGGACCGGCCGGCCTACTGGCGGAGATTTTTGCGGAGATGGTGCGGACCCGCAGACGTCTGAGGGAAAAGATCTGGCAGGATAATTGACAGATAGATGTCTTTTTGATAAAAAGTCCATTTGTTGCTCCTTGCTCTGGCCGCTTGGGACCAGGGCTACTAAACCACAAGGAGAAAGCATGCGACGCTACGAGTCTGTCTGGGTGGTCCACGGCGACCTCCCGGATGAGGAAGTGAAATCCACCATCGACAAATTCACCAAGATCATCGCCGCTGAAGGGGGCGTGCTGGTGGGCGTCGAAGAGTGGGGCCGCCGCAAACTGGCCTACAAGATTGAGGGCACCATGCGGGGCTGCTACGTTATCATGGACTTTGCCGGGCAGCCCGGCACCGTCAAAGAGCTGGAGCGGAATTACCGCATCGACGACCGGGTCATCCGCTACCTCACCTTCCGCAAGGGCGACAAGGTCAACCTGCAAGACCTCCAGGCCGAAATCGATTCCCGGGCCAAGGCAGCCCAGGAACGGGCCGCGGCAGAAGCCGCGGCGGCCGAGGCTGCGGCCGCGGCGACTGCTGCTGCAGCGGCGGCTGCGGCGGCGGCGGCAGAAGCGGCGGAGCCACCGGCTGCGCCTGCCGAGACTGTCGCCGAGCCCGCGCCTGCACCCTCAGGACAGGAGGAATAAACGGTGCCCGTTCTCCCTCGACGCAAACGCAAGCCCTTTTACGTCCGCCGCAAGGTCTGCCGCTTCTGCGTGGACAGCAAGCTGCTCATCGACTATAAGGACACGAACACCCTGAGACAATTTATCACGGAGCGGGGGAAGATTATCCCCCGGCGCATTTCAGGGAACTGCGCCCGTCATCAGCGCAGCCTCACCCGGGCCATCAAGCAGGCCCGGCTCCTGGCCCTGATGCCCTATGTGCCGGTAACGCCGCCTGCGTGAGTACAGTCGGGAGGAGCCCCGTGGCAGGCAGCCCTCTCGGCCTCTGGCTCCGTGGCCTGGCCGCCCTGGTCCTGCTCTTTGTGCTGGGATTTCCCCATCCTCTGGCCTACCTGGCTTTGGGGATCTGGCTGCCGCTCCCCATTATCCTGGTGGGCTGGCGCCTGGGGAGCCGGTGGGCCGCCCTTTTAACCCTGACTGCTGCGGCCGGGCTCGTGGCCGTCAACCCCAGCCTGTCCCTTTTCAGGGAGAGCCTGGGAGCCGGCCAACTCCTGCTCATGGGCCTCATCCTGACCCTGGGGCGCAACCGGGGCTGGACCGACGGCAATGCCTTGGTCGTCACGGCGCTCATCGTCTGCCTGGGTCTGGTCACCCTTTTGCTGGGCCAGGCCTGGTGGGCCCAGGTGACGCCTCTGCAGTTGTGGCAGCAAAAGGCCGGTGAGTTGGCCGCCACCCTGCAAAAACTGTTGGAGGAGTCGGGGCTGGGCTCCCAAAGCTGGCAGCCTCCGGGATTGGCGCCCGTTTCCTGGCAAGCCCTGATGATCCGGATCCTGCCCGCACTGACCGTGGTCAATATCGGCTGCGTGGCCTGGTTCAATCTGGTCCTGGCCCGGCGTCTGGGCGAGGCCTTCGGCTGGTCGCCGGCCGAGCCGCGACTCTCCCAGTGGCGCAGCCCCGAATGGCTCATTTTCGGCTTCCTGGCCGCAGGGTTCTCGCTGCTGGCGCCCCTGCCGGCCCTGCGCCTGGTGGGGCTCAACCTGGCCCTCATTATCGGTTTTCTCTATTTCTGCCAGGGTGTTGCCGTGGTGGCCGCCTTGTTCCAGCGCTTCCAGGTTCCCCTGATCCTGCGCGGGCTCGGCTACCTGCTGATGTTCATCAACCCCATGCTCCTGGTCATCGCCCTGGTGGGCCTCATGGACCTCTGGCTGGACTTCCGCCAGTTCCCCCGCCCCCGGGAAAGTGAGGAGTAGGGGAAACAGCCCGTTTGGCGCGCGGGGATTGAGCACCTTTTGGCCCTTTTCCGCCCCGGACGCAAGGAATTTTTCTTAGGAGAGATGCAGTGAAAGTGATTCTGACTCAGGACGTTCCCGCCGTGGGCGCGGTGGGCGCGGTGGTGGATGTGGCCCGGGGATTTGCCCGGAATTATCTCATTCCCCAGGGAAAGGCCCTGGAAGCCACGACGGCCAACCAGGCCCGCTTCGAACAGGACAAATCCCGGCTGCTACGCCAGGCGCTGAAGGAGCGGGAAGCCGCCCAGGCCCTGATCGACCGGTTCGAGGGGCTGACCCTCACCATCCCCCAGCGGGTGGGCGAAGGCGACCGCCTGTACGGCTCCGTCACTGCGGCCATGATCGCCGAGGCCATGGCAGCCCAGGGCCTGGCGGTGGAAAAAAAGCAGCTGGAAATTCACGATGCCATTAAAAAAATTGGCAGGCATGCCGTTACCGTGCGCCTGGCCCCCCAGGTGAAGGTCCAGGTCCAGGTGGACGTGGTCCCCGAAACCCTCTGATCCCCTTCCCCACCTGGCCCCTCCCGGGCCGCTGTCGCCGGAGGCCCCATGGCCAAGCGCAGCAAAGGCGTCCCAGGCGAACTCCCCGAGGCGGGGCCCCCCGTCTCGGGGTTCGCTCCTCCTGCCAGTTTGGAGGCGGAGCAGTCCGTCCTGGGGGCCGTCCTCATCAATTCCCAGGCCCTCGATCAGGTTTCCGACCTGCTCACCTTCCGGGATTTTTACCGCCCGGCCCACGGTCTCATCTACCAGGCTGCGCTGGATCTGTATGGCCGGGGCGACCCCGTGGACCTGGTCACCGTCACTTCACTCCTCAAAGAACGGGGGCAGCTTGACGAGGTGGGCGGCCCCGCCTTCCTGGCGGCCTTGAGCCAACACGTGGGCATCGCCGCCAACGCCTACCATTACGCCCGCCTGGTGCACGAAAAATCGGTGCTGCGCGCCCTGCTCAGCCGCTCCCAGGAGATCGCCCAAAACTGCCTGGGCCGGGTGGAGGACGTGGACGAGTTCCTGGACTGGGCAGAGGGCCAGGTCTTCGAGATCGCCGAAACCAAGGTTCGCCCCGGGTTCCAGCCCCTGGGCCGGCTGGTGGAACGGGAAGTGGCCACCCTCGAATCCATCTGGCACCGGGAGCAGGGCCGCATCACCGGCGTGCCCAGCGGCTACCCCGACCTGGACAACCTCACCGCGGGCTTCCAGCGGGGCGACCTCATCATCATCGCCGCCCGCCCGAGCATGGGCAAAACCGCCCTGGCCCTGAACATGGCCTTCAACGCGGCGTACCAGGCCCAGGTGCCGGTGGCCTTCTTCTCTCTGGAGATGTCCAAGGAGCAGTTGGTGCGCCGCCTGCTTTCCAGCGTGGGCGAGATCGACGCCTCCCACCTGCGCCGGGCCTTCCTCACCGACGGCGAGTGGCGCAAGCTCCAGGAGGCCGCGGGCCTGCTCCTGGACTGCCCCATGTACATCGACGACACCGCCGCGGCCACCGTGCTGGAGGTGCGGGGCAAGGCCCGCCGCCTCAAGGCCGACGGGAAATTGGGGCTGGTGATGGTGGACTACCTGCAGCTCATGCGGGGCCGGGGGGATGCCAATAGCCGGGAGCAGGAGATCTCCGATATTTCCCGGTCTCTCAAAGCCCTGGCCAAGGAACTGGACGTGCCGGTGGTGGCCCTGTCCCAGCTCAGCCGCAAGGTGGAGGATAGGAAACCCCGCATCCCGGAACTTTCCGACCTGCGGGAATCGGGAGCCATCGAGCAGGACGCGGACGTCATCCTCTTCATCTACCGGGATGAAATCTACAACGAAACCTCGCCCGAAAAGGGCATCGCCCGCATCTATCTGAAAAAACAGCGAAACGGCCCCACGGGCGACCTCAAACTGGCCTTCCGCAACGCCTTCACCCGCTTCGACTCCCTGGAACGGGAGGACTTTAATCCGTCCTTTGCGTGAAGAATTGGCGGGAGCGCTCCCCTGCCCTCTTTTCTCCCACCGAAAATTCTCTGCCTTATAAAGTTTCTGGTGGCGCCGGCATCTTGCCGACCTCTCCCTTAGCCTTCTGCCTCGCTCAACGCCGCCAGGAGGGACGCCGCGGCCTTGAGGCCCACGGGGAGCGCCTTCTCGTCGGGATTGAACAGGGGGGAGTGCAGGGCCTGGCCCTGGCCGCCGGGCGTGCGCACGCCCAGAAAGAAATAGAAGGCCGGCGCCTGAGCGGCGTAGTAGGAGAAGTCTTCGCTGCCCATGGCGGGCTTGTGCAGCTGCACCCGCTTCTCGCCCAGGGTGCGGCGCAGCACCGCGGCCGCCTGCTCGGCCAGGTCGGGGTCGTTTTTGAGGACGGGATAGATGGTGGAGGCGTCCACCCGGATCTCCGCGCCGGAGGCCTGGGCCACCCCGGCCAGCCGCCGCCGCAGTCCTTGCAGCACTTTCTGCCGCACGTCCTCGTCCAGGTAGCGCAGCGTGCCGTCCAGGGTGACCTCTTCCGCCAAAATG
>CAZFWX010000016.1:0-954 GCA_964522695.1 uncultured Desulfobacterales bacterium | reverse complement strand
AAATGTTGAACCGGGTTCCCCCCGAGATTTGCCCGAAGGTGAGGACCACGGGGTGCCGGGCGTCGATCTCCTGGGCCAGCAGGGCCTGGACCTGCTCCAGGACCTGGGCGCTGACCAGGATGGCGTCCACCCCCCGGTGGGGCGTGGCCCCATGCGCGGCCTTGCCCTGAATGGTGAGCATCACCCGGGCGGAGCCGGCCATCACCACGTCGGGGCAGTAGCGCACGTGGCCCACTTCAAGCTGGGGGGCGACGTGCAGGCCGACCACCGCCCTGGCCGGGGGATGATTCAGCACGCCGGCCGCCACCATGCCCCGGGCGCCGCCGGAGTCGCCCCGGGGGGGCCCCTCTTCCGCGGGCTGCAGCAGGAAGCGGAATTCCCCGGCCAGACGGTCCTCCAGACCGGCCAGCAGCCGGGCCGCGCCCAGGGCGATGCTCACGTGAAAATCGTGACCGCAGGCGTGCATCACCCCCGGCGCCTTGGACCGCCAGGGCGCGTCCACCTGTTCCTCCAAAGGCAGGGCGTCCATGTCGGCCCGGTAGGCCACCACCTTCCCCGGCCGGCCTCCCTTGAGCACCCCCAGCACGCCATGGCCGGCCAAGCCGGTGGTCACCGTCAGGCCCAGATCGGCCAGGTACGCCGCGGCCACCCGGCCGGTGCGCTCTTCTTCGTAGGACAGTTCCGGATGCTGGTGAAAATCCCGGCGCAGGCGGGTCAATTCCCCGGCCAGGGCCTGGGACTCGCGGTCGATGTCTTTGAGCAGTTGTGAGAGATGGTCCATGGGGTCTCAGGAAAAGATCAGGAAATTTAGCCGGCATAGCCAACATATTCAATGTTAAAAATGTGGGGCCGCCGCCTTCGGCGGTTGGCTACTTAGACACCTAGTGTCGCGTTTCAGGATAACCTTACAAAATTATCGGCATTCAATTCTCCCCCTCCCCTGGTGGGAGGGGG
>CAZFWX010000015.1:19882-37446 GCA_964522695.1 uncultured Desulfobacterales bacterium | reverse complement strand
AGGACGGCCACCTGGTTGACCTGGGCCATGACCGCCAGGGACTTACTGTCCGGGCTCCAGGACAAAAAATCATGCCTGTCGTAGATGGGCGGGGGCGCCTGGCTGGTTTGCACACTTTTCACCACAGCCCCGCTCATGACGTCCCAGATGCGCACCACTATGGCCGTGATGGCGTCGGGCTGATGCACGGCATGCAGGGAGGCGATATATTTGCCGTCGGGACTCAGGGCCACGGCTTCCACCCGCCGGGTCTCCTCCGCCATTACCTTGATTAGCCGGAGGCTTTTGGCCTCCCAGAGGCGGATGGTGCCGTCCCAGCTTCCCGTGACGACAAATTTGCCGTCCCGGCTCCAGTCAAGGGAGGAGACGGTGCTGGAATGGCCGGCATTGATAACCGTGCGCAGTTCCGGCGGGGCCGGAGACTGGCCCGGCGCCACCGGCGGAGCTTTGCCCGGGTCTTGAGAAGCAGCGGCGGCAGTATTGGTAAAATCTGCCGGGTTGGCGCCCCAGATCAGGAAGCCTGACAGAAACGCTGATAAAAAAAGGAAAACGGTTGCCCTTCTCATGATCCCTCCCCGCAGACCGCTCCCATATTTTGGCGAATTCCCGCCGGGAAACCCTTGCCCTGCCTCCCTGGCGGACGGCGGGAGTGCCTTGCCCGCGCCAGGAGCGCAACAGGCCCGGACATTCTTTTTTCTCCCATGATTTCCTGGTTCGCTCAATAGAATATTTTCCAGGTCCAGCCGGACTGCCCAAGCCTCCAGCCTGCGGGACTGGCAAAGGCGGGCGAAGCCTCTGCCATCACCAAAGTTTTCAGGATTTTTAGATTTAGCCAAGTTCATGAGTGAGCGTTGGGGGAGGCCGTTTTTGCAGCTTTGAAAATTCGAGCGGACGGTCAGGAGAGCCTGGGTGCTCCTCTCCTTGGATTTGAGATTCAGCCTGGAAAACCGGGGGAGAAATTGGCGGGGTCTGCGACGGCCAGGTCAGGCGCGACGCCCGGTCCGTGGCCGGTACCGCTTAGTCAGGCCGGGCAATTGAGAAGAAGGGGCAAGGGGTTTTCCCTCCCGGCCCCCTCTCCTCAGCATGTTCAAGCCCGGTCCTTACATCTTCAACTCATCCCGGGTCGCGGCCACGGCCTTGGCGGATTTCTCCAGGAGGGCCTGTTCGTCCTTGGAGAGCTTGGTCTTGATGATCTTTTCGATGCCGCCCGCGCCCAGGATCACCGGCACGCCAAAGAACAGGTCGTTTAAGCCGTATTCCCCCTCCAGATAAGCGGACACGGGCACCACCCGCTTCTGGTCGTAGATGATGGCCTCGGCCATCTGCACGGCCGCGGCGGCCGGGGCGTAGAAGGCTGAGCCGGTCTTGAGCAGAGCGACGATTTCGCCGCCGCCTTTGCGGGTGCGCTCCACCATGGCGTCGATGCGCTTCTTGGAGACCAGTTCGGTCAGGGGCACGCCGGAAATGGTGGTGTTGCTGACCAGCGGCACCATGTCGTCGCCGTGGCCGCCCAGCACCATGGCCTGGACCTCTTCCACGGCCACGTTGAGCTCCATGGCGATGAAGCAGCGGTAGCGGGCCGTGTCCAGGATGCCGGCCATGCCTATGACGCGCTTTTTGGGGAAGCCGCTCACCTTGTAGGCCACGTAGCACATGGCGTCCAAGGGGTTGCTGACGATAATGAGGAAGGCCCGGGGGGATTTCTCCACCACCTTGCGGGTGACGTCGGAGACAATCTCTTTATTTTTGTTGATCAGGTCTTCCCGGCTCATGCCCGGCTTCCGGGCCAGGCCCGCGGTAATGATGACGATCTGGGAATTTTTGGTGGCTTCGTAGTCATTGGCGCCCACGATGTTGGCGTTGAAGCCGAAGATGGGCCGGGCCTGCATCAGATCCAAGGCTTTGCCCTGGGGCATGCCTTCCACGACGTCGACCAGCACGACGTCGCCCAACTGCCGGGACGCGGCCCAGTGGGCGCAGGTGGCCCCCACGTTGCCGGCGCCCACTACGGTGATTTTGGGACGGGCCATGGTACTCCTCCTTCATGAATTTCGGGAATGGCGGGGGAGAGGGCCAGGGGGCGCGACCACCTGCCGGTTCCCCGCTGAGATGAAAAAAATCTTGAATTTATAATCCTAGCCATTCTTGCGCCGTCATGCAATGAAATTTTCGGCCTCGTTGACACCCGGCCCAGACCGCCTCTATAATTCTCATCCAGAGGTATGACCATGGTTTCCGTGCGCACCTTGATCAAGGCCTTTCGCCTCCCCTTTCTCACCGGCTCGCTCATGCCCGTGGCCCTGGTGGCCGCGTTTACCGTCTTTGCCGGGGAGACCTTCAATCTGACTCTTTTCCTGCTCACCTTTTTGGGGGTGGCGGCCCTGCATTCCGGGGGCAACCTCATCAACGACTACTACGACTCCTTCGGCAGCGATCCCTTGAACCAGTTCGTCAGCCCCTTCAGCGGCGGCAGCCGGGTCATCCAGGACGGGGAATTGAGCGCCGGCGCTGTGCGCCTTCTGGCCTTTGCCTGCCTGGGGCTGGGCGTGGCCTGCGGCCTTTCGCTCATCTACCTGGGCCGCCCCTGGGTGGCCCTGGTGGGGGTTCTGGGCCTGGCCGCAGCCTACCTCTATTCCGCCGCGCCGGTGCAGCTCATGAGCCTGGGTCTGGGGGAACTCACCATTTTTCTGGCCTTCGGTCCCATCCTCACCTTGGGGTCCTATTACGTCATGACCGGGACGCTCAAAATCATGGGCTTGGCCCTGGGGCTCCCCCTGGGCTTTCTCATCACCGCCATCCTGTGGATCAACGAATTTCCCGACCTGGAGGCCGATGCCGCGGCTGGGAAAAGGCAACTGGTGGTGCGCCTGGGGATCGGCCGGGCCCGCCTGGTGTACGCCGGCCTCATGCTGGCCTCTTTTGTGAGCCTTTTTGTCCTCATCGAGGCATTCGGCCTGCCGCCTCACATCCTGGCGGGCTTTGCCGCGCTGCCCCCGGCCTTGCAGGCCATCCGGGGGGCCTGGCGCACCGCGCCCACCTCCCCGGAATTTGTTGGCATCCAGGCCTTGACCATCCAGACGCACTTCACCATGGGCCTGGCCCTGACCCTGAGCCTGCTGTACGCCGCACTGCGCCCCTAAATGAAAGCTTGTTTCCCATGGGTTTTTCCAGGACATTAGTGCGGCTGGATCTGGGCCTTCTGCCTCTGGCCCTGACGCCTGCGCTCTTTTTCCTGATGGCCGAAGGGTACGTGAACCTGGGGGGCGGCTGCAAAGACGTGACCCTCGTCTTGCCCTGGCTGCTGTGGTCCGCCGTTTACTGCATCATCTTTTTCACTGCCACGCGGCGGGGGCA
The DNA here is from genome assembly GCA_964522695.1 of uncultured Desulfobacterales bacterium. Taxonomy (GTDB): domain Bacteria; phylum Desulfobacterota; class Desulfobaccia; order Desulfobaccales; family 0-14-0-80-60-11; genus VGSQ01. Next base: position 34,092 of record CAZFWX010000015.1, on the reverse strand, counting down.
GTCCCTTGTTCGCGGTGCGGCTTATGGCGCGGGCGGGGCCACGGCCCTCATGATCCTGGTTTTTACCGGGCTTTATTTCTATGCCGCAGGTGGCCTGGGGCTGATATCATCCTGAGCCCAGTGGTTTCCGGCAAGGTTTTTGCTTAAACCATTTGACTGAAATTGCCTGGCTGCGCCACATTTGGAGGGTCTTTGGGTTAATTGGGGGAGAGATTCCCTTGCACTCTGGGCAGAGGTCGGATTCACAAGAAATTTCCCTCTCCCCCCAAAAGCGGGAGGAGAGGGAGCAAAACTATGCGGCCCATTATGTCCCCTGAAACCGGCCAAGCCCTTCATTGCCGAATTAATGCCGGGGTGCCCGGATAGAGTGAAATTTCTTCCGGACCCCACTGCCCTGAGCCTATTTTTCGCCCAGCCCTGGCACAGCCGCCCCAGGGTGCATACAATAGACCATCATTCAATCAAAGGATTACTCTCATGGAAGCGCCGATTTTGGTGGAAGTGACCCGGGGGCCGGCGGTGGAGTGCCGCCACCGGGGGGAAATCGCCGTGGTCAACATCAAGGGCGAGGTCCAGCGCCACGTGGGGGACGTGGACACGCCCGTGTGCCTGCGCTCTTTGGCCAAGCCGTTTCAGGCACTGCCCCTGCTGACGACCGGCACGGCTCAAGCCTTCGGGTTCGGGGACCGGGAACTGGCCCTGTGCAGCGGCTCCCTTTCCGGCCAGGAATTTCACGTGGATCTGGTGAAAGACATCCTGAGACGACTCAAGCTCACCCCTGAGGCCCTGCAGTGCGGAACTCATGCCCCCTTGCACCGGCCCACGGCCAAGGCCCTGGCCCAGGCCGGGGAAAAGCCCCGGGCGGTGCACCACACCTGCGCGGGCAAGCATGCCGGCATGTTGGCCCTGTGCCTGCACCACGGCTGGCCCGTGGAAAACTATATGGAGCCCGACCACCCGGTGCAGCGCCTCATGCTGACCACGGTGGCCCAACTGGTGGGCTTGCCCCCCAAACAGATCGTCGTGGCCACGGATGGCTGCGGGGTGCCCACCTTTTATGTGCCCCTGCGCCACATCGCCCTGGGCTTCGCGCGCCTGGCCGGGGCGCAGGAGGGCAGTCCGGCCGCCAAACTGCTGGACGCAGCCCTGACCCATCCCCGGCTCATCGCCGGGGACGGCCGCCTGGAGACCACCGTCATGGAGGTCCTGGCCGGCCGGGTCTTTGCCAAGACCGGGGCCGAAGGGGGCTTCGCCCTGGCGGCCCGGGAAGGCGGCGGCCTGGGCATGGCCGTCAAGATCGAAGACGGCGGCAGCCGGGCACTGGGTCCCGCCATCATTCATTTGCTGAAGGAATTGGACTTCCTCACCCCCGAAGCCGAAAAAGCCCTGGCGGCCTTGGGCCAGCCTGCCATTGTCAACCAGAACAAGCAGCAGATAGGGGGCTTGCGCCCGGCCTATTCCCTGGCCAAGGGTTGAAGAAGGGGGATGGGGGAAAACGGACCGGAGATTCTCTCCGGTTCCGTCTGGACAAGCTCCGCCCAATTAGGCGGCGCAGGTTTTCCAGCCTGTGCCCCCTTGAGCGGCGGGCGGGACGCCCGCCCTCCCTTTCTTTTCATGATTCCTCGGTAAGCTTCGGAGTCAGGAAAGGATAAGCCCAAGACATGGCGCAGCATTGCCGGATTCCACAAATAACCTTGAAACTTCAGGCAATTCTGCTATAGTGCCAGGAAAGAAATGCGGCCTTGGGGCCGCGGAGACGCGTGATCTGATATGAAAGTCTTGTGGGCGCCCTGGCGCATGGATTACATCCTGGGGGAAGACAAACCCCAGGGCTGCATTTTCTGCCCCTGGGACGAAGAAGACCTGGCGGACCGCCTGGTGCTGTTCAGCGGCCGCCTCTCCCGGGTCATGATGAACAAATACCCGTACATCAACGGGCACCTGTTGATCTCCCCGCTGCGGCACGTCCCTGACCTGGAGGACCTGACCAAGGAAGAACTCCTGGACCTGCAGGTGAAATTGCGCTCCTCCATTGACGTCCTGCGGGAAGTCATGAATCCCGACGGCTTCAACGTGGGCCTCAACCTGGGGCTCGTGGCCGGGGCCGGGGTGGAAAGCCATCTCCACTATCACCTGGTGCCCCGCTGGAACGGGGATACCAACTACATCCCGGTCTTTGCCGAAGTGCGGGTCATTCCGGAGCATTTCCGGCAGACCTATCAGCGCCTGGCGCCGCATTTTCAAGCTTTGCACGACGAGGACTGATCATGCGCTTCCTCAAAATCATCTTTGCCGCCATCCTGGCCATCCTGGCAATTACTTTCATTGTGGAGAACCGCACGGTCCTGGAACAGACCTCGCAACTGCGGCTGGATCTGTACTTCAAGAGTTTCACCACCCCCGGCATCCCCCTGTGGGTTCTTATCCTCTTCTCTTTCTTTCTGGGAGTGTTCACCGCCTCGCTGTATGGCTTCTACGAAATTTTTAAGAATCGTCAGACCATCCGGCAACTCCGGCAGAACCTGGAAATCCTGGACCATGAACTGAAGCGCACCGGCGGCGGCGCAGAGGCGGCGGCCGCACCCTCGAAGGCTTCCCCTGCTGCTGAATCCTCCGCCCCGCCTCCGACCGAGTGAGGGCGGCTCCGGAGGGGAGCTTCCGGGCCAACCCCCTCCTGCCTCACTGACCCCCGGTTCCCATGACGGACCAGCCTGCTGACCGTCTCACCCCCATGCTGCGGCAATACCTGGATCTGAAGGCCAGATATGCCGACGCCCTGGTGCTGTTCCAGATGGGGGATTTCTTTGAGCTCTTCTTCGCCGACGCCGAGGCTGCGGCCCAGGCCCTCTCCATCGCGCTGACCTCCCGCAGCCGGGCCGGGGAAGACCGCATCCCCATGGCGGGTTTTCCCATCCACGCCGCTGAATCCTACATCAGCCGCCTTCTGGAGCAGGGCTTCAAGGTGGTGGTCTGCGAACAGACCGAGGACCCGGCCCAGGCCAAGGGCCTGGTGCGCCGGGAGGTGACCCGCATCATCACCCGGGGCACCCAGGTGGACCCCGCCGCCCTGGAGGCGCACACCGACAACTACCTGGCCGCAGCGGCTTTCCAGGGGCGGCGTTGGGGCCTGGCTTATCTTTCCCTGTCCACCGGGGAGTTCCGTCTCACCGAAGGGGAAGGGGGCGAGGCCCTGGGCGATGAGCTGTGGCGGGTGCAGCCCACCGAGTTGCTGACGCCCGAGGAGATGGGGGCTGAGGTTCTGGTTGCGGCGCTTGCCCCTTTCGGCCAGCGCCTGCCCCACCGCCTGCTGCCGGCCTTTGCGTTTGATCCCGCCGCGGCCCGGCGGGAGCTGGGCCGGGTCCTGGGCACCCTGTTTTTGGACGGCTTCGGCCTGGACGGCTATCAATTAGGTGTTCGTGCGGCCGGGGCCATCATCCGTTATCTGGCGGACTCCCACACTCCCAACCTGCCCCACCTGGACCGCCTCCTCGCCTACGGCCGGGAGGACTACCTGGAGCTGGACGAGGCCACCTTGCGCCATTTGGAAGTTTTCGAGACCTGGCGCCGGGGCAGCCGCCAGGGGTCCTTGCTGGAAACCCTGGACGACACCGTCACCCCCATGGGGGCGCGCCTTTTGGCCCGGTGGCTGCGCTATCCCCTGAAAAATCTGGAGGAAATTGAGGACCGCCTGGACGCGGTGGAGGCTTTCGTCAACTCCGGGCTCCTGCGCCAGAACCTCCGCCGGGGCCTCAAAGGGGTGGGCGATCTGGAGCGCCTCACTGCGCGCCTGGCCCTGGAGCAGGCCACGCCTCGGGAGGTCCTGGCGGTGCGCCAGACCCTGGCCCGGCTGCCGGGCTTGCGGGCTTTGTTCAACCAGGCATTGCCCCGGCTGGCCGCGGCCTGGGTGGCCGACCTGGAGGACCTGGCCGACATCCACGATCTCATCTGCCGAGCCCTGGTGGACGATCCGCCCCCCACCCTGAAGGAAGGCGGGGTGATCCGGGCCGGGTTTGATACTGACCTGGATGAAATCCTGGCCATCTCCCGGGAGGGCAAGGACTGGATCGCCAAGATGGAGGAGGAAGAGCGCCGCAAGACCGGCATCGGCTCGCTCAAGGTGGGTTTCAATCGGGTCTTCGGCTATTATCTCGAGGTGTCCAAGGCCAACCTGGCTTTGGTGCCGCCGGATTACATCCGCAAACAGACGCTGGTCAACGCCGAGCGCTTCATCACTGCGGCCATGAAAGAGCACGAGGCCCGGGTCCTGGGGGCCGAAGAAGCCCGCATTCGCCGGGAAACGGAACTCTTTACTGAGCTCAGGCGCACCCTGGGGGCCCAGGCGCCCCGCCTGAAACGCGTGGCCCAGGCCCTGGCCGGCCTGGACGTGCTGGCCGCGCTGGCGGACGCGGCGGCGCTGCACCGCTACTGCCGGCCCCGGTTGGTGGGAACGCCGGACCTGAATCTCACCCAGGCCAGGCACCCGGTCATCGAACGCCTCCTGCCCGCCGGGGCCTTTGTGCCCAACGACGTCACCCTGGACGAGAGCGCCAGGGTGCTCATCGTCACCGGCCCCAACATGTCGGGGAAATCCACCATCCTGCGCCAGACGGCCTTGATCGTCCTCATGGCCCAGACCGGCTCTTTCGTGCCCGCAACCCGGGCCGTGGTGGGGCTCACCGACCGCATCTTCACCCGGGTGGGCGCGGTGGACGACATCGGCCGGGGGCAAAGCACCTTTCTGGTGGAGATGCACGAGACGGCCCGCATCCTGCACCAGGCCACGGTGAGGAGCCTGGTGGTCCTGGACGAGATCGGCCGGGGCACCAGCACCTTCGACGGCCTCTCTTTGGCCTGGGCCGTGGCCGAAACCCTGCACGACCTGGACGGCGCCGGAGTCAACACGCTTTTCGCCACCCACTACCAGGAACTGACGGCCCTAAGCCGCATCAAGCCCCGGGTAAAAAACGTCCAGGTGCTGGTGGCGGAAACCGAAGAGGGTATCGTCTTTTTGCACCAACTGGCTAGGGGGGCCGCGTCCCAGAGCTACGGCATCCAGGTGGCCAAACTGGCCGGCGTGCCCCAGGCCGTCATTGACCGGGCGCAAGAGGTGCTGGAAAATCTGGAAGCGGGCAGCCTGGACCCCTTAGGCTTTCCCAAGCTGGCTCGCCACCGCCGCCGCCAGGACCGCCAGACGCCCCAGCTCAACCTCTTTGGGGGAGAGGGTTCTGAGAGTGATTAGAAGAGGCGGGGTAAAATTCCGCCCTTACCGCCGTCCCCTTCAGTTCCTTGGAGTAGGCTTGCCATTTCCTCGCCGCTGGGATAGAAAAAGTCTATGAAGATCCTGTTCATCTTCTTCGTACGCCTCTTCTGCTGCCTGGTGGCCGCCAAACTGTTTCTGGTCACCGTGGGCTGGCCCGGACTGGACTGGCTCATCGGCCTCACCCTGGCTTTGACGGCCAATCTCTACTTTTTCGATTTCCTGGAATACCGGGACAGTTGGGCGGTGCGCCGCCGGCGGGAGAATCTGGACGGCGGGGCTGCGCCTGCGGGGGACGCGGGAGATAAGGGAGAGAAGTGAGGCTCAGTTTCTCCTGAGTTTGCGGCCCGTATAAAATTATGAAAAGTGCGGAAGGGCGGGGGCACCGCCCGCCACATGCATAGGCGGGAAGCCTGCGCCACCAAGAACTTTTCGGAACAGAGTCGCGCAAGCTATCCAAATAATTTTTGGACATTACCGCAACAAGGGGGATCTTCCCGTTAATGGCAATCAAGAAAATTAACATGGCCGACACCCGGCTCACGGAGAGCGAGATCGGCGCAGCCGTGGACGTGTTGAAATCGGGCAGTCTGCGCCAGGGGCCCAAGGTGGCGGCCCTGGAGCAAAGTTTTGCCGACTTCACCGGGGCGCGTTTCGCCGTGGCCTCCAGTTCCGGCACCTCGGCCCTGCATCTGGCCTACCTGACCTTCCTCAAGCCGGGGGATGAAGTGCTGGTGCCCTCTTTCACCTTCATCGCCACCGCCAGCGCCGTCATCCTGGCCGGGGGCACTCCGGTCTTTTGCGACATCGACCCCGAGACCTTTAACATGGACGTGGCGGACGCAGCCCGCAAAATCACCCCCCGCACCAAAGCCCTGGGGCCCGTACACCTGTTCGGCAACGCCTGCGCGGTGGCGCCCTTGCAGTCCCTGGCGGCCAAACACGGGCTCAAGATCGTCTGGGACGCAGCCCAGGCCCACGGCACCCTCTACGCAGGGCAAGATGTGGGCTCCCTGGGGGATTTTGTCTGCTACTCCTTTTATCCCACCAAAAACCTTTTTGTGGGCGAAGGCGGCATCACCCTCACCGACAGCGAGGAGGCCGCCCGCCTCATGCGCCTGTACCGGAGCCATGGGGAGGGCGAAAAATACCAGCATACCGTCATTGGCTACAACTACCGCATGACCGACGTGGAGGCGGCCATCGGCCTTGCCCAGATGGAGCGGCTGCCCGGGATGCTGGCCCGCCGGCGGGACAACGGCGCCCGGCTCACGGACGGCCTGGCCGGCATCGATGGTTTGACTCCGCAGCGCGTCGAAGACAACTCGCAGCACGCCTACCATCAGTATTGCTTCTTGGTGAATCAGGCCCGGCTGGGCCTGGACCGGGACGCCCTGCGGGAGCGCCTCCAGGAGGCGGGGGTGTTTACGGGCATTCACTATCCCCTGGGACTGCACGAACAGCCAGTGTTCCGGCAGATGTATGGCGACCTGGCCCTGCCGGTGACCGAAGACACCCGCAGCCGCATCATGGCCATTCCGGTGCACCATGGCCTGACGCCGGAGGATGTGGAATACGTCGTTGGGGCCATACGCACGGCGCTGGCCCGTTAACCTTACGGCCCTGTCCCGGGCGGCGGCGCTGTTTTAAGAGGAAAAGGCGGCGCCGCGCCCAGGCTGGCGCCCCCTGCCGATCCCAGGCGTGAAAAGGCCCGGTTATTTCCGGGGCAGGCCGCCGCCCGTCTGGGACTCTTCCATGCAACTCCAAAAATGCACCTGATTGGGGCCGGTTACCCGTTCGCACACTTTCCGCTGCCCGGCCAGGGTCAGGTAGCGTTGGTAGGCGGCCTCATCCCCCACGTAGAGGGTGCCTGAGCCCGCATCGGCGTAGACGTGGTAGGTCTGCCCGTTGCGCTGGTAGGTGGAGATTTTCCCCGGCGGCAGGGCCGCCAGGAGCGCCTGCCGCTTGGGGGTTTGCTCATTAATGTCCCATTTCTTAAAGCCTGCGTTGGTCAGCAGGTACTCCGTGGTCACCTCCTGCGTCAGGGTCTGTCCGCCCGTCTGCTTAAGAGTCTCTCCCCCTCCCGCACAGCCGCTGAACAGAAAAATCAGGAAAATCCCTGAAATCGCCGCCTGAATCCCTGTCCTGCCCCGTTTTGCCATCATACCCTCCCAGAATCCGCCGGGTCTTGCGCCACCAATATGGTCGGGACGCCCGGAGTTGAACCGGGGGCCTCCTGCGCCCAAAGCCACTGCCCTGAACTTCCCAGACTTCCTCAGCATAAGGTATTTTGCTGATATTGTTAAACTATCTCTTTTTTATTTTAACACATTTTGCCACCTAGTTGCACAATTGGGAATCGTTTTCTCACACAGATTCTCATACACCAGTTCCCTTCCTTGCCAAGGCTTAAGACAATTTTTCCCTGGGCGGTCATCAGACCATCATTCTTTTCTGTCCGGCCAGGCCCGAGACAGGGAAACAGAAAGCCTGGTCAGCTTTCAGGGTTTTCAGGCAAGACTGCTCCACCTGAACCTGTAATTCCGGTTGACCGCAACAATCCGATGAGGTATGTTTTCTGGCTAACGGGCGGAAGAATTCGCCTCCCGGCGGAAAGCCGGGGTCCAGACTCACTTGCGCTATTCCCAGCCACGAAGGCATTGAGGGCCGAAGCCCTGCCTTGGTGGCTTTTTTATTGGAGCCTCGATATGGATGCCATGACAAAAACCTTGCTGAACCTGACATTAGGGGGCAGCGCCTGGGTGCTGTGGCTGTTAATCGCCCTGAGCCTGGCCTCCGTGGCCGTAATGCTGGAGCGCAGCGTGATTTTTTACAAGCGCCGTTTCCGGGAAAACCCCTTTGTCCCGGAATTAGAGGATCTTTTGGCCCGGGATCGGTGGGATGAGGCCAGGGAACGCTGTGAACAGGACCCGTCCTGGGAAGCCCAGGTGCTGCTGGCCGGTCTCAAGCAGGTCCGCCGGGGCCGGGAGGCGGTCCAGGAGGCCATGGAGGGGGGACGCATCCAGGCCGGTCTCTGCCTGGAAAAGCGGCTCAGTTTCCTGGGGACCCTGGGGGCCAACGCCCCCTTCATCGGTTTGTTCGGCACGGTCCTGGGCATTATCCATGCCTTCAAGGACCTGTCCCTGGCCGAAGGCGGCGGCGGGCCCGCGGTGATGGCGGGCATCGCCGAGGCCCTGGTGGCCACCGCAGTGGGCCTTCTGGTGGCCATCCCCGCGGTGGTGATGTACAACCTTTTGCACCGGCGTCTGCACGTGGTGCTGGAGCGCTCCCGGCGCCTTTCCCAGCTGCTTCTGACGTATCTGGCGGAACCTGACATGGCCGCGGCAGAGCCCAAGGCGCCCCGCCGGGCCGGAGGCCGGCCATGAAAGGCCCCATCCATGGTCCCATCACGGAAATCAACATGACCCCCTTTGTAGACATTGTCCTGGTGATCCTCATCATCTTTCTGTTGTCCGCCACGGTGATGATGCCCCGCACCTTCGCCATTGCTCTCCCCAAGGCGGCCCAGGGCGATAAATTGGAGAGCGTGCCGGTTATTGTCAGCATCGACCGGGAGGGGAAAATCGCCATCAACGGCATCAGGCTCACCCAGGACGGGGAATTCGCCAAGGTTTTTCAGGCCCAGGGGCATGGCAAGGAACTGGCCGCCATCATCGCTGCGGACCAGGACACCCGGCACGGCCGGCTCATCGACGTCATCGACCGCTTGAAGGCCCTCAAGGTGCACAAGATCGGCATTGAAGTGGACCAGAAATAACTGAACAATGAACGGTTCCCTCAAGATCAACCAAGACCAGGCCCGGATTTGGACCCTGGCGATTGTGGGGTCGCTGCTCCTGCATGCCTCCTTGTTGGCGTTGGTGCACCGGTCCCCTTGGCCCGAAAATCCCAAAGTGAAAAAAGTGGTGCCGGTGGAGGCCGTGACCCTGGTGCCCGGCTCTCCCGGACGGCGGGGCGGCGGCAGGGAGGTGCAGACCGCCCCCGCTCCCTCACCTGCGCCTCCACCCAGAGCGCAGCCCCGGGAGGTTTCCCCTCGTCCCAAACCGGTCAAACCGGTGGTCCCCAAACCCCGGCCCCAACTTGCGCCCGAGCTGACGCCGCCGCCGGCCGCGCCCACCTATACAGCGCCGCCCAAGCCGGTGCAGCCGACGGTTATGCCCAAAGGCGCCTCCACTCCCAGCCCCCCAGTGGCTGCCGTACCGGGCAGAGGCCAGGGCGGCGGGCAGCCCGGCGCGGGCTCGGGCGGCGGTTCAGGCGCCGGCACGGGTACGGGCGCAGGCGCCGGAACTGGGCCAGGTGCGGGTATGGGGGCGGGCGGTCGAGGGGCCGGACAGGGGTCAGGCGCCGCCTTGAAGGCTTATTTGCAGCAGGTGCGTCGGCTGCTGGAGCAGAACAAGCATTATCCTTCCCAGGCCCGGCGGCTGAACCAGGAAGGGGTGGTGCTGCTGCGCTTCACCATCGCTGCGGGCGGACGCATCGAATCCGCCGGCGTCATCCGGCCTTCGGGCCACTCACTCCTGGACCAGGCGGCCCAGGAGACGTTGCACCGGGTGCGGCAATTCCCGCCATTCCCCTCTGATATGGGCCGGGAGCGCCTTACCATTGAAGTGCCGTTGAAGTTCCATCTGGCCGATTGACAATTGACGGATTAATGGCCAACTCACCTGGAGGACGCCATGCACGAACATGCCCATGGCAGGCAACATATCGAGATGATGATCAGGAACCAGGACCTGGAGGGCCTCCTGCAGCAGGCTGAAACTCTGCACGGCCATCTGTGTCCCTTTGTTGGCCTGGGAGTCAAGGCGGGGCAGTACGCCATGGCCGCCCTAAATCGGCACAATACGGGCATGGAGGAAGTGGTGGCCATCGTGGAGTGCAACAACTGTTTCACCGACGGCATTCAGATGGTGACCGGCTGCACCTTCGGCAACAATGCCCTTATCTTTAAAGACCTGGGCAAGACCGCGGTGACCGTGGCCCGCCGGGAGGACGGCAAGGCGGTGCGTCTCATCGTCCGGCCCGACTACCGGCCCAAGATGCTGGCCAGGTACCCCAATGCCGGGCCTTTATTCCAGAAAGTGGTGGTGGAACGGAATGGCACTCCGGAAGAGATGCATCGTTTCCACCATCTCTTTGCGGCCATTTCGCGGCGGGAATTGCAGACTCCCCTGGAAGATCAGTTTCACCTGCAATCCTTGACCATTGACATGCCCCACTATGCCCCCATATTTGAGTCGCTGATTTGCAGCGTTTGCGGAGAACAGGCCATGGCTTCGAGAGTCGTGGAGCGGGAAGGGCAGATTTTCTGCCGGGCCTGCGCCGGGGGCAAGGTGCCCCTGCTCGACGGCTATGGGATCGGCCAGGCGTGCCTGTAGATCCGTGGTTCCAGGTCAAGGCGGCGTTTCCAAGCCCAGGTTATGTCGTGCAGGCCTTTTTCCCCATTTTGTAACAAAAGGGAGGTGGTTGCGGCAAACCACCTATAATTCCTACGGAAACATAGTGCGTTCCGGGACGATGGTGACCTCAGAGACATATTGGACAGCACAAATCCCTTAAGTCCCGCTGTCTTGGGACTGATCCTCGGAGATGGACGGCTGGAGCCTATTTTCGGACATGGAAACACGCGCCCCACATCTCCCTTTCCCCCGGATGGGGGAGGGCCAGGGTGGGGGTGGTGAAATCTCTTAATATTTCTTCGAGAGTCTCTCTGCACGAAAACGGTGGGCAGGACGCCCGCCCTGCCCCATTATGCATGGTTTTGAGAGAGCTGCAGGCTCATGGACGACTGCTCACTGCCCCCTGCCCTCAAAATCCCATGCTGGTCAAGATTTCGTTGACGGCATCCTGGTCCAGGGGCTGTTCTGCCACCGTGCCGGCAGAATCAGCTGCCGCCGGGGAAGACAGGAAGCTGTGCAGCATGCGGTCCAGGCCCTCCTGAGCCATGATGACGGTCTCCGGCATGTCCGCCTCCCCCTGCTTGGGGTGCATCTTCAGCTTGTTCCCGGCCCTGACCAATATGGTGAGGACATGGACCTGCAGCTGGCACAGCAGGGTCTGGACCTTTTTCAGGCGCTGGCCGGAAAGGTCCTGGAAGGACAGATGCTCGGTGATGCGGGACAGGGCGGTATTGATCCGGCCCATGCCGGCCTGGGCCTCTTGGACCAGGGAAGCCTCATCCCCCGGTTCCCCGCCGGAAATTTCCGAGTCGTCCCGGGAAGACGGGTCAGACGGGGCCAGGTCCTTGACGCGCCGGTAAAACTCTTCCCAAAGGCCTAACCAGGCCGGACCGTCAGCAACCTCCTGCGTCTCAGCGATAGGCTCCCCGGGATGCCCCTCCAGGGGCAAAAGCGGATTGGGAAAGATCTTCCCTGCGGAGCCGGACATCTTCTTGCACAGGTCCCGCACCCGCTGGTCTGCGGCAAATTCCGTGAGGATGCTGAGCACCTTCTCCACCGGCAGTTGATGCAAACCGTCCTCCACTGGAGCCTGGGCGGCCAGCCGGCCCAGGGCCGCTTCGGCCTCAGGCTGACGGAAGAGGCCGGCATGCTGGGCCTGGACGGATTTCAGGTGCTGCTTCACCGTGTCATTGCTGCAGAATTCCAGAACCGTCTGCAGGACCTCCCCCAGGGGAAAACGGAGCGGGGCCGGCGCTGCGGCGGCCTTCGCGCCCAGGGCCGCGGCCCGCAGGGAGCGGTCCAGTTCTTCGCCTGCAGCCAGCAGGCTGGTCCACTCCTGCCTTGATAACCCGGGTTGAGGCAAGACGGCGGTCGTCCCCAGCGGGCCCTGCTCCAAAGTGGCCAGCTGAGTCTGCACCACCAGGCAGTCCTCCTGGATATGCTCCACCAGGCTTAGGATACTCAGGGTGGCCTGCTCCGTCATCTGCAAGACATCATTCACCTGGGTGCGGGCCTGGTCCAGATGTTCTCCGGGAGAGACCAGGCCGGTATTGATAATCTCCGCCAGGGACAGGCTCTGGATGGAAAGGTTGATCTCCTTCGCCAGCTTTCCCAGGCTGGCATAAAGCTCCTGGGCCACCTGGCGAAAATAAAGATTATCCTCGGTTGGAGACGGCGCCGAGGCCGTCTCGTTAGCCGGGGCCGGCGCCGTGTGCGGCAAAGTCAAAACTTGCGGCCCGGCAGATAGGGGAGGAGACGGCCTGATGCAGACGTTGATGTTGACGCCGTCCACCCGGAAACGGAAATCTCCCGGCCCCGCTTCCAGACTCAATTCGATGGGTTGTTCCCTTTCCATGACTCTTCCTCGCAGTGAGGACGGCGCCCTGCAAAGCCGCCCCGAGATGGCCCGGAAACGAAGCCCCGGCTTCTCTTTTCCTTTATCGACCTGGAATTTTCCTAACTTGAGAGCGTTTTTCGCTTTTCTGTTCCTGAAAAGTTCCTGGTGGCGCCGGCATCCTAACGGAGCGGCGCACAGGCTGGAAACCTGCGACATTAAAGGCGGCGGGCGCGGAGGCCCGCCCCACCGCGCCTTTTATGATTGTGTCAGGCGCATCGTGTGTGACGGCTTGAAAAAATTCCGGTGATGATTTTCTTATTCGGGAGGGGCAGAGCTTTTAGAAGAAGAGGAAGTCTGTAGTCTCCAGGCCTCCTCTTTAATTTATTCCTTCTTTTTTCCTTTCTGCTGGCACCGGCTGTCAACCAGGGCCTTGATCTCCGGGGGCAAGAATTGGCGGCCGCAACCCGGGCAGCCGACGACAATCCCCTCTCAGTTGCTGTCCAGGATGAGCCGGGCCGTGCGGCAATGGGGGCAGAGCATGGCTTAAAGGTAGGCGGACAGGCGCGGGAGCGAGGGGTCCAGCCCCTGGCACTCCCGGATCAGGGCGTTCTGATACAGCCAGACAAAGCTCAGGATAAAATCCGGGTGATACTTTTTAGAGCCGTGACTGTCAAAGGCCATTTCCACCTCTCCGCCCGCCAGAGTCAGGCGGAAGGCCAGATCGCCCAGGATGGGAAAATCAACCTGCCATCCATTGGCTGTGGCCGCGGCCGCGCCCGTGTCCAAGCGGGCCACGGCCACAGCCACGACTTCCGGGGTCAACAGCTTCAGAATCTCCTCCCGGGGACGCACCGCGGTGTCTTTCACGGGAGCCGAAGCCGGGGAGGCAAAGTGGGCGAAGGGGATCCATCGGGGGCCGGGTGCGGCCGCCTCCACGGGATACACGCCCCGGCCGTAGCGGGCCAGCAGGGCCACGTAGTCCCAGGCGAAGACATAGGCGTCCTCGGTGGGGACCACCAGACTTTTGCGGGCGTAGAGCACCCGCAGATCCACCCCGAATTCCGGGTCTGCGTCATACAGAAAATAAAGTTCCAGGGGGCGGAAGGGCACGATTTTGATGACCCACTGGATGCTGGCGTAGGGGCGCTCCGGCAGCAGTCCGCCCTTGAGGAGCTGAGCCAGGGGGGCGGGATCGAGGCCGGCCAGGCCGGCCAGGTCCTGGCGGTATTTTTTCTTCACATATTGGCGCACCTGGGCGTCCCAGCCCCAGCCGGCCTCGAAATGCTGCAGGGTCACCAGGTCGTCGAACATGCCGGGGCTCAGCTCTTTTTGCCCTCCACCTTCTGATTGAATTTGGCCGCGTCGATGATATAGCGGACATGCACCGCCTCACCGATTTTCTCTTTATCATCAAAAGCTTCCAATTTAAAGACGTGCTTGCGCTTGTCGATTTCCACCAGTTCGCTGACGGCCCGGACCGTCATCCCCAGGGGAGTGGGCGCAGTGTGTTTCAGGTCCATGCCGGCCCCCACCGACTGCTCGCCCGCGGCCAGATGCGGGGCCATGAGTTCGGCGCTGGTCCCTTCGAACAACCCCACCAGATAGGGGGTGCCGAAGACGTCGGGGAGGTCGGGGAAAAAGTTGCGGGCCGAATGCTCCGCACCGGTCTGGAGCACCTTTTCATGCTTCATTCCCA
>CAZFWX010000015.1:0-19782 GCA_964522695.1 uncultured Desulfobacterales bacterium | reverse complement strand
CTCCCACGGCCATGCCGGTTCACACCGCCAGGGGCGACAGTTTGATGGGGGGAAATTTTTCCCCCTGGGCCAGCCGCCGGCCCAGGTCCTCAGCATGGGCCAGGACGTCGGGCTGCTTGTGGATGGCCCCCTTTTCATCCACGCCCCGCACCAGAATCTCCGCGGCATAACTGACGTTGATGGCGTCGAAAAAATATTTGGTCACCAGGCGGGCCCCCACAAAGAGCAGTTGGCCGTGGGTGGCCGCAGTGGAAAGGAGCACTCCCTGGCGTTCCGGACCGGGGAAATCCTGTTTGAGCACATACCGCCGGGACCAGAGGGCCTGGGTGCGGTCGATCAAGGCCTTGGCCTGGGCCGAGACGCTGTAGAAAAAGATGGGCGAAGCCAGGGCCACCACGTCCGCGTCCAGCAGCTTGTCGTACAATGGCAGCATGTCGTCTTTGATGGGGCAGGTGCCGTCCTTGAAGCAATGGTAGATTTCCAGGCACGGGGTGATCTTCAGTTCCCGCAACGCCAGGCGTTCCACCGCGGCGCCGGCGTCGGCCGCGCCCTTGAGGAAGGCGTCCAGCAGCACCTCCGAATTCCCGCCCCGGCGGGGACTGCCCCAGATTCCCAGAACCTTCATGATCTTCTCCTTGCCGGCATAAAGCAGATCCATCCATGGGGCCGCGCCCGCCTGAGACTCTCACGCCAGGCTTCTCCCATTGTAAGGAGGGACAGGCAGATGTCAAGGCGGGGATTGCCTTTCAGAATGAAGTACTTTGAGAAAGCCTGGCTCCGGTATTGTCCTGCAAAAATTGCCGGGTCAAAAGATTTTTGATAGCATGTAACGAATTTTCATTTCCAGGCTCAAAAATTAAGGAGGCTGTCAGGCCTTTGGCCCTTGCACTCTTGCAGGGGAGCCTTAATATTAGAGCCAAACCATGGATTAAGGAGACGCGCATGCGTATGACACTTTCTGGCGTAAAGGGAAAGTTATTCTGGGGAATGCTCCTCATGGTGGGCCTGGCCCTGGCCGCGGGGCCGGTCTGGGCGCAAACCAAGGGAGCAGCCCCGGATTTCACCCTGCCGGACATTGCCACGGGGAAGGAATATAGTCTGAGCCAGTTCAAGGGCAAGGTGGTGGTTATCAACTTCTTCACCTTCTTCTGCGGCCCCTGCCGGGAGGAGATGCCGGACCTGAACAAGATTTACAATGACAACAAGGGCAAAGGCCTGCAGATAATCGGCATCGGCCTGTCTTCCAACCCCACGCAGCTGCGTTTCCTGGCCAAGCAGCTGGGGCTGGACTACCCGGTCCTCATCGGCGATGACAAGGTGGGCAAGGCTTACGGCAACGTGGAAGTGGTGCCCACCACCTTCATCATCGACAAGTCGGGAAACATCAAGGAGAAAGTCCTGGGGACCCGCACCAAGGAACAATTCGAGAAGATGATTCTGCCTCTCTTGTAAGAAGGCTGGCGGAGGGAACCATCCGGAGGGCCGGGAGTCTGCCCGGTTTTCTCCTTGAGATCCTCTTCCCCCTTATTTGAGGAGAGAGGCAAGCTGCCGGACGGGCAGGGCGCGAGCTCTGGCCCATCCGGCGCTTTTTTTCCGGAAAAACAGTTTTTAAAAAGCCTGCCGGCTCAGAAATTGTACCAGTCCTGGGGGTCGACGCGGCTCACGGTCTTGTCCGCATCCACCCTGAACTCCACGGGCTTGTGGGATTTGCAGTGCTCCTGCAGGCCGCAGCGGACATACTCGGAATAATAGGCCCGGTAGGTCTTGGGGTAGCTTGCGCCATAGCGTTCCGGCGCCGGCAGATAGGCGTAGACCACGTAATATCCCGGCGGCACCTCCAGGCGGTAGCCCACCCCATGCTGATATTTCTTCCCCTTCAAGTGCTTGTTGGTGCAGTACTGCTTCTTGGTGGCCACGTCCTCGGCGCAGATCACCATGTCCTCGGGGATGAATTCGCTGGGGTACCCCAGGGAGCCTTCGATGAAGCCTCTGGGCCCCTGGGCCGGGGCCGGGGCGGCAAAGGCCACAAGACCGATAAGTCCCAAAAGTGACAGCAGCATGACCTTCTTCATGGCATCCCCTCTTGGAGAAATTTTTTAAAAAAAATTCATCTCTTAATTCCGCTTATTTCAGATGCAGAAAGATGCTTTCCCGTTCCCAGGTGCAATGCAGGATAATCTGGGGCGTCTCGGGGGAGAAAAAAGCCTGCGCGGCGAAATCCTCGTCCGGGAACCAGTCGGCAGTGAAAACCAGGCCGGCCTCGGTGTGGCGGATGGTGATGAGGCACTCCTCGGGGTCTTCAGTGAGGGGCCAGACCAGGTAAACCGTGAAAGACAGCACCTGGTCCGTAGAGTCGGCGCGGTTGAGGGTGCCCTTCCAGATTTCGTAGGTCTGGCCGAACCAGCCGGTCATCCAGTAGACCGTGAGGAAGTCCACGGGGAAATCCGGGAACAAAGCGGGAAGCGGTTCCTTGGCCATTATGCCGCCCCGATCCCCTGGCGGCCGGGGGCAAAGGCCCGGTGGACTGCTTGGGGATGGCTGCTGCACAGGAAATTTTTCCAGAACATGCCGTTGGCGCCTCAGGACGAAAAGTGACAGGCAAAACAATGGGAAACTGTATTCAAGAGTCCGGCGAAAGTCAAGGAAAGGGGCGTCGCCGCCCGAGGCGCCGGCAAATCTCAAGGAAGGACTTGACGTCCGGGGGCCCTAAGGATATAAAAAAGCGTGCAGGCACGTAGCTCAGGGGGAGAGCACTACCTTGACGCGGTAGGGGTCAGGGGTTCAAATCCCCTCGTGCCTACCAGAAAACAAAAGGCCGCAGGCATATCGCCGCGGCCTTTCATCTTTTTGAGAAGAATGCCGATATGTCATTTCTGGAAGAGGCGGCGATTTTTGCGGCATTTCCTTGACTGCTTCGGCAACATGCATTATTTTGGACATAATCCAATATCCACCTAAAGGGAGAGGCGCCATGAAGTGGAGAACTGTGCTTGGTGTACTGGCTGCGGTGATGGTGGTGGCGATAACCGGTGTGGCCCTGGAATGCCAAGCCGGAGCGCTTGTTTTTGAGGATAAGTTTGCCACCATGGATCCCGCCTGGGGTTCACCCACTGACAGGCAGTTCGTCAAGGATGGGGTATTCGTCATCCAACCCGAGGCCGGCCGCGGCTGGTATGTTCTGAACCAGGCCAACCTCTTTAATGAAGCCGACATCCAATGCAAGGTGAGGGTAGCCAAGACCGAGGACCAGGGCCATGGCGGCGGCATCGTTTTCTGGGCCAAAGACTACAGTGACTACTATGCCCTTCTCATTGCCCCCAGCGGCTGGTTCACGGTGACCCGGTGGACCGGCGGGCGGTTCCTGGCTCCGGTGGCCTGGCGGGAGACCGACGCCGTGAAAAAAGGCGTGGGCGAATGGAACGAGCTGCGTGTGGTGGCCAAAGGCAACGAGGCCAAAATTACCATCAACGGCAAAGAGGTCATCACCTTCAAGGGTCAGCCCCCCCCAGGCGGGTGGCTGGTGGGTCTGCGGGGCAACTCCCCGGACAAGTCCGAAGCCCGGTGGGAATTCTCTGACCTGAAGGTCTTCCAGCCTTAAGGGAAACAGGTTTCCCCCAACGCCGGACCCGGCTGGTTCGTTCGAGTCAGGTCTCAGGCCAATTCTATATGGAGCCGGCACGCCGTGCCGGCTCTTGTTTTTGGGGAAGGGGTGCGAAATGGAGCGCCGCGCTCCCGGGAGCAGGGAGGCCAAGCCCGGAAATTACTGGGTCTGCTGCATCCCCCGGGCCAGGCGCTGGCGGCGGATTTCGAAGAGAGCCACCGCGCCGGCGCTGGCGGCGTTCAAGGAGCCGATGGCCGGCGCGGCCATGGGGATGGCCAGGAGCAGGTCGCAACTCTGGCGGACGCGGGGACGCAGGCCCTTGCCTTCGCTGCCCACCAGGAGCACCAGGGGGAGGGTGAGGTCCGCGTCGTAGAGGCTCGCTTTCGCCCCGGCGTCGGTGCCCGCGACCCAGAGGCCCACATCTTTCAGGCGGCGCAGGCAGTCCGCCAGGTTGGTGACCCGGAAAATGGGCAGGTATTCCAGGGCCCCGGCCGCGGCCTTGGCCACCGCGGGGGTGACCCCCACGGACCGGTCCCGGGGCAGGATCACGCCCTGGGCTCCGGCGGCCAGGGCGCTGCGGCACAGGTTGCCCAGGTTCATGGGGTCGGTGAGGCTGTCCGCCCCCACCAATAGGGCCGGAGGCGGCAGCTCCGGCACCCGGGCCAGCAAATCATCTTCCGTGAGGTAGCGCCAGCCGGCCCGGCGGGCGCAGACGCCCTGATGGTGGGAGGTGCCGCAGGCGCGGTCCAAAAAGGCCCGTTCCTGCAGGCGCAGACGCACTCCCGCAGCCCGGGCCAGGGCGCGCACCTCGTCGAGCCAGGGGCCGGCGGCTTCCCGGGCTACGAGAACTTCCTCCAGAGGGGTGTCCGGACGGCGCAACGCCGCCAGCACCGGGTGGCGGCCATAGATGATCTGGGTCACGGTTTGGGCCCGCAGGCGGGGAAGCGCGCTCCCCCGCCCTCCCCTCAAGAAAGGTATGCGTTACATTTCCGGCCTGAACTCCACGCTCAGGCGCAACTGTTCCTGTCGCACTTCTGAACTTAGAGTATAATGGTTTTACCGGAAAGGGAAGCGGAGAGACATGGAGCGGGAACTGGCCCACTATTGCCGCGGTCTTGAGGGGAAACTGGCGGAGCCGGCGCAGGAGGCCCATCGCCAGGATCTGGCGGAATTTGCGGATTATCTCCGGGCCCGGGGCCGCGCCGGCTGGCAGTCTCTGACCGCGGCGGAGGTCCAGGATTACCTGAAGACTTTGGAAAAGGCAGGGCTCTCAGCCCGCGGGCGGGAGCGTCGCATTGCCGCGTTACAAGGTTTTCTCGCCCATCTGCGGGAGCGCGGCCTGGCCGGCCCTGACCTCCTGGCCAGTCTGGAAGTCCCTTCGACTACCGCGGGAACTGACCGGGTGCTCTCCTCCGAGGAACTCCAGGCGCTGCTGGCCGGGCTGGCCGAAGCCGGACCCGAGGTCATGGATGAACTGCTGGAGCAGTTTCACCACCACCTGGGCGTGGAGCGGGGCCTGGCTGCGTTAACCCTGGAGGCCTACAGCCACGATCTGGCCGACTTCCGTGAATATTTGCGCCAGTTGGGACGCCGGAGCTTCGAAGAGGTGGGCCTGGATGATCTGAAAAATTATCTGGCCGCCCTGGAGGCCCGGGGTCTGGGTCCCCGGAGCCGGTCCCGGCGCCTGTCCGCGCTGCGGCAATTCTTCCGCTTTCTCCAGCGCGAGGAGCGTTTGGCCGCCAATCCCGTGGAACTCCTGGACGCGCCCCGGCTGCCCTTCAAGCTTCCCAGGGTCTTAAATGAAGCAGAAGTGTCTGCTCTCTTGGCTGCGGTGGACCCCGGCCCTCCTTTGGGCCAGCGGGACGCGGCCCTTTTGGAAGTCCTCTATGCCACGGGGCTCAGGGTCTCCGAATTGGTGGGGCTGACGGTGAAGCAGATTGATTTGCGCCGGGGGGTCATCCGGCCCCTGGGCAAGGGCCACAAGGAACGGCTGGTGCCCATGGTGCCTCCTGCGGTGGAGGCCCTGAAACGCTACCTGGCCGACGGCCGGCAGCAACTGCTCAAGGGCAAAGAATCGCTCTTTGTGTTCGTCAACCGCAACGGCGGACGCCTGACCCGCCAGGGTTTTTGGAAGATTCTCAAGCACTATGCCCTGAAAGCGGGCGTGCAGACGCTGTCGCCCCATATGCTGCGCCATTCCTTCGCCACCCACCTGCTCTCCCGGGGGGCGAATCTCAAGGTGCTGCAACTGCTCCTGGGCCATGCGGACCTGGCCACCACGCAGATTTATACCCATCTGGACGCCCAACGTCTGAAAGAGGCGCATAAAAAGGCCCATCCCCGCCCATGAACCGCCCCCGGCCCCAGCCCCGGCGCACCCTGGAGGTGATCACCACCCACCTGAACGCCGATTTTGACGCCCTGGCCTCCATGGTGGCGGCCAAGAAGCTTTACCCCCAGGCCCTTCTGGTCTTTCCCGGCTCCCAGGAGGGAAACCTGCGCGATTTCTTCATCCGCTCCAGCTTCTATTTCCTTGACTTCACCCGGGCCAGAAACGTGGACCCTGAGGAGATCAAGCGCCTCATCCTGGTGGACACCCGGCAGGCCTCCCGCATCGGCAAATTCGAGGAGACGGCCCTGTCCGGCGAGGTGGACATCCACGTCTACGACCATCATCCCGATTCCCCCGACGACGTGCACGGCAGCCTGGAAGTGGTCAAGCCCCTGGGCTCCACCACGGCCATCATGACCCAGATCCTGGCGGAGCGGGGCCTCGACCCCACGCCCCAGGAGGCCACCATTATGGCCCTGGGCCTTTTCGAGGACACAGGCTCCTTCACCTTCTCGTCCACCACTCCGGAGGATTTTCAGGCCGGCGCGTACCTGCTGCAGCACGGGGCGGATCTCAACATCGTCTCCCAGATGGTGACCCGGGAACTGACGGTGGAGCAGGTGGCGCTGTTAAACGACCTCATCGCCAACGCCAGCCGTTTCCAGGTGGGGGGCGTGGAAGTGGTCCTGGCCCGGGCCACCACCTCCCATTACGTGGCGGATTTTGCCGTGCTGGTCCATAAGTTTATGGATATGGAGAATCTCCAGGTCCTCTTTGCCCTGGCCCAGATGGAGGACCGGGTCTTCGTGGTGGGCCGCAGCCGCCTGCCCGAAGTGAACGTGGGCGAAATCCTGGCGGATCTGGGGGGCGGCGGGCACGAATACGCGGCCAGCGCGGCCATCAAGGACGAGACCCTGGTCCAGGTGGAGGGGCGCCTGCGCCAGGCCCTGCAGCACCGGGTCCACCCCCAGCGCCGGGCCCGGGAAATCATGAGCTTCCCGGTGAAATCGGTGCAGCCCCATGTGAGCCTGGAGGGTACGGAACTGCTCCTGAACCGCTACAACGTCAACGCCTTGCCGGTGACGGAGGGGGGCCAGATCCTGGGGCTGATCAACCGGCAGACCGTGGAAAAGGGCATCTATCACGGCCTCAAGAACCATCCCGTGCGGGACTACATGTCCACGCCGGTGGCCACGGTGGGGCCGGAGGCCACCCTGTCGGAAATCCGGGAAACGTTGGTTCTCAAAAAGCAGCGCCTGCTTCCCGTGGTGGAGGACGGCGCCATGATCGGCGTCATCAGCCGCACCGATCTCTTGCACCTGCTCATCGACACCGAGGAAGAGGCCCAGTGGGCCCAGCCTTTGCGGACCAAGAGCATCGTCGGCATGCTGCGGGAAAGGCTCCCCCGGCATATCCTGAAGTTGCTGGAACAGGCGGGCCGCACCGCCCAGGAGCTGGGATACCAAGCCTACGTGGTGGGGGGCTTCGTCCGGGACCTGTTCCTCAAGCAGGAAAACCTGGACGTTGATCTGGTCATCGAGGGGGACGGCATCGTCTTTGCCCGGCGCTACGCCGCGGAACTGGGCGCCCGGACCCGGGAATTTCAAAAATTCAAGACCGCGGTGATCATCTTTCCCGACGGCTTTAAAATCGACGTGGCCACGGCCCGCACCGAGTATTACGAGGCCCCCGGCGCCCTGCCCGTGGTGGAATACAGCTCCATCAAAATGGACCTGTACCGCCGGGACTTCACCATCAACACCCTGGCGGTGAAGCTCAATCCCGAGGGCTTCGGCACGCTCCTGGACTTCTTCGGGGCCCACCGGGACTTGAAGGAGCGGCGCCTCAGCGTGCTCCATAATCTGAGCTTCGTGGAAGACCCCACCCGGGTCTTCCGGGCCATCCGCTTCGAGCAGCGGTTCCGCTTCCGCATCAGCAAGCTGACCATCAACCTCATCAACAATGCGGTGAAGAACAATTTTTTCGACCGCCTCTCGGCCCCGCGCCTGTTCCAAGAACTGCGTCTCATCCTCCAGGAAGAGAACCCCATTCCCGCAGTGGCCCGCCTGGCCGAACTGGACCTGCTCAAGGCCATCCATCCCCGGCTGTGGTTCGATGAGGGGGTCCGGGCCATGCTGGAGCGGGTGCAGGGGGTCCTGGCGTGGTTCGACCTGTCCTATATCGAAGAAATATTCGAACGCTGGATCGTCTATTTCCTGGGTCTGGTGGAGCCACTCACCCAGGGGGAACTGCGGGAGATGGTGACCCGCTTTAAGCTTTCCCCCCGGCTGGCCTCGGCCATCCTGGCCGGGAAGGAGGGCGCGGACCAGGCACTGGTGAGGCTCTTCCGGGTGGAGGAGCCCAGCCGCAACCAGATCTACCGGCTCCTGTCCCCCCTGGGCACGGAGTATCTGCTCTATATGCTGGCCAAATCCCGGCAGGAGCCCTCCCGGCGGGCCATTTCCCTGTTCTTCACGCATCTCAAGCACATGAAGCCGGAAATCAAGGGCCGGGACCTGGTGGCCCTGGGGTACCCCGCCGGCCCCCTCATCCGGGAGATGCTGGACACCCTGCTGGAGGCCCGCTTAAACGAACAAGTGGCCACCCGGGGCGAAGAACTGGAACTGATCCGGCGGCGATACGGCTACGGCAAGGAAGCGGCCGGGGGCGGGAAAAACTCTCGGTAGGAATGGACCTGGACTGTTTATAAAAAGTCCGAATGATCCCTAAGCAGCGGCGCTCCCATGAGGAACGCCACTGCTTGGGGAGGTGAGAAATTTAGTAACCGACTTGAGGATCAAGATTCAGGAAGGTGGACAGGGGCTTGGCCGAACCATATTTGCCCACCGGCGGAATCTCCAGGAAATTATCCACACAGGGATCGCTGTCCTTGGCCCCGTTCGGAATGAACAATTGGGGATGATCAAAGGGGGCCTTCTTGTACTTCACCCGGTCATCGGTAAGGGCATTGGCCATGAATGCAACCAGGGCCTCGGCCCTCTCCTGGGCCAAGGCTGCCTGCGTGGGATCGGGATTGGAAACGTCCAGCGCACCGATGGGAACTATGCCCAAGGCCATGTGTTCAAAGTTATTATTGGGGAAATTGCCCCCACGGGTGTAGAACTGGAGCGCCTGACCCAAGGTGGAGTAACCGCCGTCGTGGAAGTAAGGGCCATGAAACACGCAGTTGCGCAGGTTGGGCACTTTAAAGCAGCCCTGGAGCGCGGTCTTGTTGAGAATGGGCGGCGGGGTGGGAAAGACAGAGGTGGCGATGTTAGGCACGAAGGCCCCCACGTCGTTGGGCAGTTTCCCTGACGTCTTCAACTTCCACAGCTCCACGTAGGAGAGGGGGAAAGGCTTAAAGCTGTCCAGGGGATTCCGGAAGGGCTCCAGGTCGGGGGCGGTGGCCGCCCGGCCAATGTCCTCCTGGAAGGGGCGGTGGGCCAGATTGCGCATGCCAAAGTCAATATACGCGGTTTCGGGCGGGCCGGGAGGAAAGGCGATCAAGCCCCCGTTCCCGTCGGGAAGCCACTTTACCAGGTTCTGGGGCACACCCTGGGGGTCCACCGCCAGGGTTCTGACCGTATGTTCCGTGCTTTCCGGGAGAGTGTGGCATAAGACGCACCCTAGCCCGGGATTACCTGGGGAAGTCCCAAACAGAGCAAACCCCTGCTTCTCCTGGTCAGTCAAGGCGTTGGGGTCGGGCGGAATGGGAGTGCCGCCCCCGCGCACGTTCAGATTAGCTCCCAGGAACCGGTCAATGGGGGCGTCGTCGGATATCAGTGTGGCTTCATAAAGCTGCACCGCCAGCCCGAAGAAGAGGGAGAAGTTGTATTCCATCTGGGTATACTGCTTGCCTTCCAGGGTGCTCCGCAGAGTCTCAAGAGTGGCCCCAGCCGGCGCGGCGGTAACTGTGGTTCGGCCGGGATTGACCACCATGGTGCGGGGGTCCTGGCGGGAGGGCTGCTGAACCGTCTGGGTCCCTTCAATGAGGGTCACAATATCGGTGGAATTCCACCATTCATCTTTGAAGGCCGCTTGGACCATGATTGCGTAATTCGCCGCTTTCAGGCCCCTCATTCCCCCCACCATACCCCGGTTCAGGGAGGCGTTGGACATGCTCCCCAGGACGCTGTCATGGGGGTGCACCAATTGCTTGCCCAACGGCCTCAGGCTAAGCATCTTGCGGCCTACTGACGGGAAATCCCGACCCTGGAAAGACATTTCGAAATCGCTCAGGGGCGGCCCCACGGCCTGGGACGCCAGACTGCTGAAAGGTATGCGCACGAGCACATCGGTGAGGACACCGTTGACATTTTTTTTCAGGGTGCTGGTCTGGTCCCGGAAGCCGAAGGGATTGACGCCGTTGAAGATCATGCTGGCCCGGCCTTCCCAGAAATTATCGGCGTTGAACACCGCATTGATCATTGTGGGGGTGTTCCGGGGTTCCACTCGCCGGACATTCTTATTATTCAGGGAAAATACAGGGTCTTGCAGAGGATCGCCACAATCCACCGCGTCCCCCCGCCGCACGCCTGTGAATTTGGTCAGACGGACTCCCTGGGAAGAAAAAACGTCATTGGTGTCCCGGGTCACGGTGCCGAACTCGGTCGCCGGCGGAGATGGCCTGGGCACTCCTTGCGTGCCGGGGGTACGCCCATGGAAGGGAAAATCCTCGGCCTTTGCCTGGTAGTTGGGGCCAAATCCTGGGTGCCCCGGTTTGCCGGCAATGGCCGAATTGCCGTACTGGGTGTCACCGCCCAGGGTGTTGGGATTGATCTGGCCTTTCGTTCTTGGGTCTGCCCCGGCGTGGTAGTGACAACTGGCGCAGGCCTGGATGCCGTCGCTGCCCACCTGCATATCCCAGAACAAGGCCTTCCCCAAGGCGATGGCGGCATTTTTGTCTTTTATATAATCCGACAGATCAGGCTCCTGGACCGCCACATCTTTCAATGACGCTACCTGGGCCTGAGCCAATCCCGGCACTCCCGATGAGAGAAAGGCCATACATAACGTGACTGTCAGGAATTTCACGAAGAAAGTGGGTTCCCGTCCTCCATGCATCCTTTTTCTCTTCACTTTAATCATTGTTTCCATACCGACACCTCCTTAACGGTATTTTCCCACCCACCATAACTTGGCAGAATCTTCCCTGGGGCTTCGGCAACCTGATTGCCTTCCCTGCTGGTCCCAAAAATTCCCTTGGCTTGATTTCCCCTACTTACCAAACATTGAGGGTATTAAAAGTTTGCTCAAGGCCTGGGGATTTCAATAAACCCTGATTGCAACACAACTGCATCCCTTGGAAACCCAGCCGTTTCAGGTCAGGCAAAGAGCCTCTGTTTATGGGCAGTGTTGATAGGAGGAGTTGGCCAATTCTGGCAACAACCAACTGTTTGAGTTTGAGAAGGTCTTTCGTCAAAAAAACCTTCGGGGAATAAAATGCAGATTTTATACCAATTTTATATGCAATTGATATCACATCTATAATCATTTTCCTGCCCCCTGATTTGGCACGATTCCCTTACAAAAAATCAGAATATTTTTGGCTCAGAAGGGGAAAATGGGAAATAATTCTGCATAATTTTAAGGGGTTACCCATCTTTCCAATTATTTGGATTTATTTTCGAATAATTCCAAGAAGTTGTGCATCACTGCCGGCAAATGCAAGGGGACTTTTCCCTGCCATGCAAGGGAAGGACCGTTTGGGGGAATGGGAAAAAGGGGAGAGCCAGGGACAAAGGGTGGAGGCGCGCTGGTGAGCTGTTCTCTGGCGCGGCAGGAAACCCCCATGCCTCTAAGGGGAACGGGGCACGAAACCGAAGCACTTTAATAAGTTACCAGGGGGGAGAGGGAGGTGAAAAAGTTCAATCTTGCAGACAGGGCGGCGCGTCCTGGGTGAGCTTGTCGGGCCAGCTATAGGCGCAATAGTAGTAGAAGGGCGCGTCGCAGAAGCAGACCGGGGATTCTTCGTGGATCAGATAGACGCACCGGAAGCAAAAGTCGGGGAGGCCGTCCAGGCAACCGAAGGGCACGCCGTACTGACCGGCGCGAAATTCGTCGAGGTTGAACATTGAATTAGGAAATTCCTGCCTTTTATGAAAATGCCCTGGTGGGGCGGGCCGCCGCGCCCGCCGCCTGCAGACGGCCAGGGACGGCCGCTCCCCATTGAAATTATAATTGCCAGACTTCGTGGCGACCCCGGGCAAGGATGCCCCATCCTGAATGAGAAGGGTGTGCAGACTATCCAGCCTGGGACGCTGCACAGGCTGGAAAGCCTGTGCCACCTATGTCTGGTAAGGCAGCCTCACTGCTCTCCTTCCTGGGACTCCTGGCCGCGGATGGTCTGCCCGCCGTAGCTGCCCCGTTTTTTTTCGGGCTTGGCGGGCTCAGGAGCCGCCGAGGGAGCCTCTGCCGGGGCCCGCAGCTTATAGCTGGACCGGTCGAAACTGCCGATCATCATGCTTTTTACCGCCAAAAGCAGGAGCACGGCACCGGCAATCAGCGCCAGCAGCCAGAACAGCCATTTCCTTGACTTTTCCTCGGGCATGTCCACCTCCGAGTCGATTTTCCCTTGTGACTGCACTAAAGCTTATCAATAGATTCCCTTGGTGAGTCTCACTTCTCCCCTTGCTGGGATGCCTGGCCGCGGATGGTCTGCCCGCCATAGATGCCGGGGGCCTTTTTCGGGTTCTTCGCGGGCTGCTCCTGAGGGGCAGGGGGAGGGAGCTCCACTGAGGGATCCATTATACGGGGGAGCCTCCCTGACCGGCTACCGCATATTCAGGGCACCACCGCCAGGACGGCCAGCAGTATTATCGGCCACAGCCATTTTTTCCCTATCTGTCCGTCGGCCATGCGCGCCTTTCGGGTGGCCTCCCCCCCATCCTGTCTCTTTCGGGTAATCTTTACCTGCTTTCCAGGCTTAAGAGTTCCACCACCTCCACCCGCACTGTCTTGCCCTTCAGTTCCAGGGAACCGGTGCGGCCGGTGACGATGCCGGAGCCGGCGGCTTCGATGATATCACGGCTGGCCACGATGGTCCATCCCAACTCCTTGGTGCGGCTCTCCAGGCGGGAGGCGATGTTCACCGTGTCGCCGATGGAGGTGAATTCCAGCCGCCGGGGAGAGCCGATGTTCCCCACCACGGCCTCCCCCGTATGCAGGCCGATGCCGATGCGGAAGCTGGGGAGATCCAGGTGGCCGAAGTGCTCCGTCATCCAGGCCTGGAATTCTTTGGCCATGCGGGCCAGGGTCAGGGCCGCGGTGACGGCCCGGCGGGCGTGGTCGGGATACGGTACGGGCGAGCCGAACACCGCCATCACCGCGTCGCCGATGAACTTGTCCACCGTGCCCCCCTGCTCCAGGATGGGTTCACAGGCCCGGGTAAAGTAGGCGTTGAGCATCTCCACCACCTGACGGGGATTGAGCTTTTCCGAAATGGAGGTGAAATCCCGGATGTCGGAGAAGAGCACCGACACGGTCATGGCCTCACCCCCCAGATCGGGCCTTTTCCCCGAAGCCAACAGCCGCTCCACCACCTCATCGGCCACGTAGCGCCCGAACATCTGCCGCAGGTGCGCCCGGTCCCGCCTCTCGCCGGTGAGGTGGATCATCAGGACCCCCACATAGGCCAGGAGGATGGCCGCCTGTACCGGGGTGGCGGGCAAAATCCAGCGCCCCAGGAATAAGGCATAGGAGAAGCCACCGGCTGCCAGGCACAGGACTACTCCTGCCGCCAGCCCCGTCCAGGTGGACAGCCGGAAGAAGAGCACCGTGGCCAGCGCCAGCCCCAGGGCCAGATAAAGCCGGGACAGGGTTCGGTCCACGGGCCGCGGGGCCTTGCCGGTGAGCAGCGTCTCAATGATGTTGGCGTGAATCTCCGGGCCGGGCATGGAGACATCCAGGCTTGTTAAAAAGCTCTGGGAGTAGGGGGTGTGGTGCACGTCCTGCATGAACGAGGGCTCGAAGGCGACGATAACCGCCTTCCCCGCCACCTGGGCGGCCAGGCAGCCGGCGTCCACCGTGATGGTCTCCTCTATGCCCTCGGGTTGGACGTCCTGCAGGGGAATGTGGTCGTCAGCCGCCAGATGCCGCATGGAGATGCGGGGAAAGGTGCCCGGAGGCCCCACGAAGCCGATGCGGGGCAGGGCCTCCAGATCCGCGGCGTCATAGTCCCGGACGTTCCAGGCGGGAAAGGCCGGGTCTTGCTTCAGGCGCTGCAGTTCCGGCCCCGGGTCTCCGCCCGCAAACCGCAGGGCCAGCAGCTTTCCGAAGGTGAACCAGACGTCCGCGCCCGTATTGTCAAAACCATGCAGGGTGTCAACGCCCTCCGACCCATCGCTGGCCAGGGCCGGGACAAACCGCCGGATGATGTTGTCGGGGTCGGGGAAGAGGTCCACCAGGCCCACGTGGTAGGGCGGCCGGGGGAGAGAATAGTAATAATCCGGGATGGGCAGCGTGATAAGCCGGTTGCCGTCTTCGGTGGTGTACAGTTTGGCGGCCAGGATCACTTCGCCAGTGCCCAGCTGGCGGCGGAAGGGGATGTCATAGGTGCGGGAGAAGTCGCCGCCGGGGAGGTCGAACCTTTTCAGCCAGGACTCGATGCTCACCAGGTAAAGGTAGTCCAGGCCGATGATGCGGGCCTCCAGCAGGCGCAATCGCTCCAAGGCCTGGGCGAACACGGGGGTGAGGCAGACCATGGGCTCGTCGGGGTGCTCGGCCAGGGTCTCGTCGTCCATGGAGACGATGACCACGTGCTCGGGTTGGTAGCGCTCCCCGGCCAGATGGTGCCAGAGGCCGTAGTAGAGGTTATCCGGCCGCTCCAGCCACCCGGCCCAGCCGGCCAGGTACACCGCAGCAAAGATGGTGAGCACCAGCAGCGTGCCAAAGACCTTGTCCCGGGTGTGCCGGGGGGTGAGATCAATGCCCTCGGCCAGTTCCCGCAGTTCCCCTAAAGGGCTTTTCTTCTTGACCATGCCGTTTCCCGGCGCCTCTCAGCCTATCCTAGTTTTTGGTCCCGGGAAAACCTTTATGAAGAATTAAGGTTCTCCTCCCTCCCCCTGGATGGGGAGGGCCGGGGTGGGGGTGAAATTTTTGGTGGCGCCGACAACTTGTCCCCCTCCCCCCAACCCCCTCCCACCAGGGGAAGGGGAGTTAATGGGGTAAGCAGTTTTATAGTTATTCCCGGGACATGATCAAAGGAATCGCCATGGGTTGGCGGACGGGCGAAGGAACCCTGTCCCTTCAGCGCGGCTCCCTAAAAACCTTTACGGTGTTCTTTACTACCTGCGACAAAGCCTCAGCTATCTTTTGGGCCGCCAGGGCCGCGCCCTGGTCCGTGAAGTGCACCGCGTCGAACATATGCAGCTTATCCTGGGGGATCAGCCGGGCCAGGTCGATGACCAGCACGCCTTTCTTTGCGCCCACCTCCCGGATGGCCTGGTTGAAGCGGTCGTAAACGGCCTTGTAGTCCCGGTAGGGGATGCCCTGGGCTTCGATAGGCCGCACCTGCAGGGCGATCTTGGCGTCCAGGGGGTCGGTGAAGCGGTTGGCCTGGGTCATGAGGACCGGCGTGATGCCCCGGGCCCGGCAGAGGTCAATAAAATGCGTCAGGTTGGCGGTGAACTCCCCGAGCAGAAAGGCCTCGTCCACGGTGAGGCGGCGGCGGCGCGCGTGGGCGAATTCGTCCGGCGGAGCCGGGTCCTTCCGGAGCCAGGTCAGCTCCTTGAAAGCAGCCGCAAGGTGGGGGATGGCGGCGTTTTTCAGGGCCGTCGTAAAACCCCGGAATTCCCGTTTGAGAGACGGCGTCATCTCCACCACCGGCTCCCGGGAGGCGTTCTTGTTCCAGTAGCTCCCCTCGTAGAGCAACGTGCTCAGGTCATTGACATTTTCCATCAGCACCACCACGTCGGGTTTGAGCGGCAGCACCTTGTTTAGCAGGATGTTCAAATTGTGCAGGGTGTTGTTGCCGGAGCGGGAGGCGTTGTAGGCGTTGACCTTAAGACCCGTGCCGCCTTCCAGGAGACGGCCGGCCCGGTAGGCGAACCGCTGGTTTTCGGCCTGGTAGCGGCACTCAGTGGTGGAGCCCCCCAGAAAGGCCAGGGTAAGGTCCGGCCGCTCGTGGACCCGGGAGGGAATGATGAAGCCCTGGCGGTCGGCCCGGAGCAGCGATGAGGGCGGGAGCGTGCCGCCGCCGGGCTCCAGCACGCCGGCGGGCGGAACGGTGACCTCGTAGTGGAGGGGGGGCAGTTCCCGCAGCCTGATGGCGCGCTGGATGCTGGCCGGGGGAGCCTTGACCTTGAGACCCAAGAGGCGGTCGGCTAAAAGGGTCAGGCTACCCAGGACGAGGACCAGGAAGAAGCCCAGGGTTTTCTTGGGATGCCGTTCAAACCAGGACTGCCGCTGGGGAGGCGGGTTCTTTCCCATCCCTTAGCTTTCCCTTTCAGCCCCCACGGCTCAAATCACCTTGTGCAGCGGGTACTCGACGATGCCCTGGGCCCCGGCGGCAATGAGGGCCGGGATCAACTGGCGCACTTCGGACTGGTTCACCACCACCTCCACGGAGAACCAATCCGTCTCATAAAGCGGCGAGATGGTGGGGGCCAGGAGGCTGGGGAGCTGGGCCACCACGTTCTTGAGCTTGCCCTCGGGGATATTCATCTTCAGGCCCACCATGTTTTCGGCCCGCAGCGCCCCTTGCAGCAGGATCATGAGGTTTTCGATCTTCTGCCGTTTTTCCGGATCGTTTTCCCAGACCTCCTGGTTGGCGATGAACTGGGTGTTGGACTGGAAAAATTCGTGGATGATCTTGAGCCCGTGGGCCCGGATGGTGCTGCCCGTCTCCGTCACTTCGACGATGGCGTCCACCAGGCCCGCGGCCACCTTGGCTTCCGTGGCCCCCCAGGAGAATTCCACGCGCACCGGGATCTGCCGGGCCTCGAAGTAGCGCCGGGTGTAGTTCACCAGTTCCGTGGCGATCTTTTTATTGGCCAGGTCCTTGAGCGCCCGGATGGGAGAGTCGGCGGGCACCGCCAGCACCCAGTGCACGGGGCGCTGGGAGGTTTTGGAGTAGACCAGGTCGGCCACCACCACCACCGTGGAGTCGTTTTCCATGATCCAGTCTTTGCCGGTGAGGCCACAGTCCAGGGTGCCGTTTTCCACGTAGCGGCTCATTTCCTGGGCCCGGCACATGGAGCAGGAAATCTCCGGGTCGTCAATGTCGGGGAAATAACTGCGGCCGTTGGCCTTGATGTTCCAGCCGGACCGGCGGAAAAGATCGATGGTGGCCTTCTCCAAGCTGCCCTTGGGAATGCCCAGCCTCAATTTGTCCACGAAATCCTTCCTCCTTGGCGAAACCTTGTTGAGGGAGGGGGCCATGGCACAGGCGTTCCAGCCTGCGCACCTATTACCCCTCCCGCAAAATCCCTCCCCCACCCCAGAATCTCTCAGCAGCGCAGGCTTCCAGCCTGTGTCATAGCGCAGGCAAGATGCCTGCGCCACCATAAGCAAAGAGGGTTGGGAAGGCCCGGGTGGGGATGGGGAACAGCCGCCCCCGCCTGTTCTCTTGCAGGCGAGAACGTCTGCTCCACATGTGGCCCTCCCCCAGATTAGCCGTACACTTTCTTCGGATCGAAGACCGGGGCGCTGGTCACGGTCCAGCCGTCCGCGGTGCGGCGCCGGTAAAAGCAGCTTTTATGTCCCGTGTGGCAGGCCGCGCCGCCCAGTTGCTCCACCTTGAGGAGCACCGTATCCTCGTCGCAATCCAGATAAATTTCCTTGACCTTCTGCACGTGCCCCGAGGTGCCGCCCTTGCGCCACAACTGGTTCCGGGTGCGGCTGTAGTAGTGCGCCTCACCGGTTTTGAGCGTCTGTTGCCAGGCCTCCTCGTTCATGAAGGCCACCATGAGCACCTCGCCGCTGGCCGCGTCTTGC
This sequence comes from uncultured Desulfobacterales bacterium, assembly GCA_964522695.1. Lineage (GTDB taxonomy): Bacteria > Desulfobacterota > Desulfobaccia > Desulfobaccales > 0-14-0-80-60-11 > VGSQ01. The sequence goes on along the minus strand of CAZFWX010000015.1, from coordinate 1,915 downwards.
ACCACCGCGGGCAGCAGGCCATCCAACTTGGCGAAATTTAAAGAGACCTCATCGGCCATGGGTGCGGCCCATTCCTTGCTAAAAAGTGGTTAACGGCTTGTGGCGGGAGCAAAAGAGGGTCAGAGGCTTGCTCCCCCTGCCGCGCCCCTTTATATCTACCAGGAAAGATGGTACATTTTCAACCGGGAGGGGGCGTCTGTGACGAGAAAAGTCATTCCCTTCAAAGAACTGGCCAGGCACCAGCACCTGCACTTTCTGGAACATAAGGGCCGGGAATACCGGGAGCGGGAGGACTACCTGGGGCGCCTGCGCAAACTCCTTTTCCAGGTGGAGGGGCAGATGCGCCAGGCCGAGGTCGAGCAATTGGATCTCATCCTTCAGGCCGCCCGGCACTTCAACTTCACCTTGCAATTTCCCAACCAGGGAGACCGCCTAGCCCTGCAGCGGTTTTTTCGAGAAGATCCCTTCCTCGCGATTCTCACCGAATTCTTCGCCCAACGCCTTACCGCCGATGAGTGCCTGGAGAAGATCTCAGCCCTGGCCTCAGCCGCCAAGGACAAAGAATAAGAGGGGGAGAGGGCCAAGGACCGCAAGCCTTTGCCCCCTCCCCCTCATCCCCTGTCCCAATCCCTCAAGGGGAGTTTGAGGGGAGGGTGGGGGGGTGCGCTCCCCCAGCCCTCCCCTCAAATTACAAACTCCACTCCAGCAGCGCCGCGGACCAGGTGACGCCCGCGCCGAAGGAGCACAGAAAGACCTTGTCGCCGGTCTTGAGCCTGCCGGCCTGCGCGGCTTCATCCAGGGCCAGCGGCACCGAGGCCGCGGAGGTGTTGCCGTAGCGGTCCACGTTGACGAAGAGCTTCTCCATGGGCACCTTGGCGAAACGGGCCCCGGCCTCGATAATGCGGTTGTTGGCCTGGTGAATGATGAGGTAGTCGAAGTCTTCCCGGGCCACGCCGGTCATTTCCGAAATGCGCCGGATGCACTCCTTCACTGCGTTCACCGCGAACTTGAAGATCTCCCGGCCGTCCATGGTGAGATAATAGCGCGGCGTGGTTCTCTGTTGGGGCAGGAAAGGGCTGTTCCCGGCGTCGAACTGCGTCTTGCAGTAAAGGTTCATATTCAGGGAAGAGGCGATAAAGGAGGCCATGATGCCGCCCCGTTCCACCGGCCCCACCACCGTGGCCCCGGCGCCGTCGCCGAAGAGCACGCAGGTGGAGCGGTCCGTCCAGTCGATGAACCGGGAGTTGGCGTCGGTGCCGATGGCCAGGGAGTATTTCCCCTCCAGGGCCGCCAGTTTCTCCGCCAGGTACAGGGCGTAATTGAAGCCGCTGCAGCCTGCCTGCACATCAAACGCCCCCAACTGCCCGTTCAGCCCCAGTTCCTCCTGCACCCGGATGGCCACCGCAGGGTACATGTAATCCGGGCTGTTGGTGCCCACGATGAGGTAGGCGATCTGGTCCGGGTCGATGCCGGAGTTGGCCAGGGCCCGGCGCGCCGCCATGGCCGCCATGGTGGCCACGGTCTCCTCGGGCGCGGCGATGCGCCGCTCCCTGATACCGGTGCGCTCCATGATCCACTGGTCGTCGGTGTCCACCAGGTTTTCCAGGTCTTTGTTGGTGAGCACCCGCTCCGGGGTGTAGGCCCCCGTCCCCAGGATGCCGACGCGTCTCTCAGTCAAATCTCCGTCCCTGCCTTGTGAAATCGCGGTGGTCCTTTTATATCGCAGCCCGCAGGAAAAGGCAAAGGGTTGTTGCAGCCAGGCCCGGAAAGGAGAATGCAGTCAAGTCCGTCCGGGCTTCCGGATTGCAGTGGTTGATATTTATGTGTATACTATACACATGAAGACATATCAACAAAACTTTAAGAAATTTTTCTCAAGGGAAATCTACTTGACACCGCAATATATTGTGGCTTA
>CAZFWX010000014.1:0-38637 GCA_964522695.1 uncultured Desulfobacterales bacterium | reverse complement strand
ACCTATGCGTCCTGGTGGATCAAGGCGGCGATGCAGGAATATGTGCTGCGCAACTGGTCGATCGTGCGCAGCGGCACCTCGGCGAACCAGAAGACGCTGTTCTTCAACCTGCGCCGGCTGCGCGCCAGGCTCGCCGCGGCCGGCCAGGAGGTGACGCCCGAGGCCCTGGAAAAGATTTCCGGCCACAGGTACCGGGTGACGGGCATTAAGAAGGCCAAGTTCACCAGCCCGGTGCTCCCGGGGGAACGGGTCCTCCTTCACCTGCACACCGAAAACCGGGGTGATGACCTCCGGGTCCGGGCGCAACTGCGGGTGGGGGAAAAAACCGCGGGGAGTTTCGCGGTTGACCTGAGCAGGCTGTAAAGCCCGGCGCTCCCCTTGAAAATAATGGCTTTTGCCTGACCGAACCCTATGAGAGGCCAACTCCCCCTTCATGATAAAGCCCCGCCGCCTCCCTTCAAGCCTTTCGCCGCGGCCGCGCGTCTGAAAAGCTTCATGGCGGACTACTTTGGCGAGTTGAACGCCGCGGCCCGGGCAGGCCGGCCCCAGGTGGCCTGGTGCACCAGCGTGGGGCCGGTGGAGCTGTTGCGCAGCCTGGGCTTCCTGGTGTATTTCCCGGAGAATCACGGCGCCCTCTTGGGGGCCAGCCGCCGGGCCATGGATTACATCCCCGCGGCCACCGCCCAGGGCTTTTCCCCGGAGGTGTGCAGCTATCTCACCAGCGACATCGGCGCCTTCATCCGGGGGGAAACCCCCCTGACCCGCTCCTACCCGGATATCCTGGCGGTTCCACGCCCCCATGTTCTGGTTTACAGCACCAACCAATGCCGCGAAGTCGTGGACTGGTTCGGCTGGTATGCCCGGCGGCTTAAGGTTCCCCTCTTGGGCGTGGAGGGCTTCCGCCAGGTGGAGGAAGTGACCTCCACCCACGTGGCCGCCATAAGCCGCCAGACCCGGGCGCTGATCCCTCCCCTGGAGGCCATTTCCGGGGAAAAATTCGATCTGGACCGCTTGAGGGAAGTGGTGGCCCTGTCGCGCCGCGGCAGCGAGCTCTGGGGGCAGGCGCTTGAGACCGCGGCCCACCGGCCCAGCCCCTTGACCTTCTTCGATGCCGCCATCCACATGGCCCCGGCGGTGTTGGCCCGGGGCACGGATGCGGCAATAGTCTATTATGAGGAACTCCTTGGGGAATTGCAGGGCAGGATTGATCAGGGGGTGGCCGCGGTGGACGGCGAACGTTACCGCCTCTATTGGGAGGGCATGCCCATCTGGGGCAAGCTCCGGGACTTGGCGGGTTTCCTGGCCAGCCGGCAGGCCTGCGTGGTGGCGTCAACATATTGCAATTCCTGGGTCTTTGCAGACTTAGACCCGGAAGATCCCTTCGATTCCCTGGCCAGGGCCGCCACGGAACTGTTCATTGTGCGCTCCGAGGCGGCCAAGGAACGGTACCTGGCGGACATGGTGCAACGTTTCGGCGTTGAGGGCATGGTGTTCCACGAAGCCAAGACCTGCCCCGCCAATTCCAACAGCCGCTACGGCCTGCCAGGACGGCTGGCGGCCAATCTGGGGGTCCCCACAGTGGTTATCCACGGCGACTTGAACGACCTCAGGCTCTTCAGCGAGGACCAGACTTTGACCAGCCTGGAAGCCCTGCTGGAGCAGATGGCCATGGCCCCGGCGCGATGAACGGCCTGTTTTTGGGGATCGACGTGGGAGCCGCGGCAGCCAAGGCCGTGCTTCTGGACGGGGACGGACAGGTGCTGGCCCGGGCCGTAGTCCCCACCGGCCTGGATTTCGGCCGGGCCGGGGCGGCGGCGGCCCGGGCGGTCCTCACCGGGGCGGGCGCGGCGGCGGAAGATGTCCGGGGCACCGTGGCCACCGGCTATGGCCGCCGGAACCTGGCCTTGCCTGCGCTCAGCCAGACGGAAATCTCCTGCCACGCCCGGGGAGCCCACCACCATTTTCCCCGGGCCATCACTGTGGTGGATATCGGCGGCCAGGACAATAAAATCATCCGCGTGGGGGAGGATGGCCGGCTTTTGGGTTTCCGCCTGAACCGCAAATGCGCCGCGGGCACCGGCGTCTTTTTGGAGGAGATCGCCCGGCGCCTGGACCTCCCCCTGTCCTCCCTGGAGGGCCTGGCCCGGGAGAGCGCCGGCGCCGTCCGGCTCGGCTCCTTTTGCACCGTCTTCACCTTTACGGAAATTCTGACCCTGATGCGGCAGGGAGTGGAAGTCCCGGACATTGTCCATGCCGCGTTCCGGGCCGTGGTGCAGCGCGTCATGGAAATGGAGGCCCTGGAGGAGTGTGTGGTGGCCACGGGTGGCGTGGTGGCCCACAATCCCGTGGTTATCCCTTTGCTGGCCGAAGCCGCGGGAGTTGATGTGCTTGTGCCACCGGACCCCCAACTGACCGGCGCCCTGGGCGCGGCCTTGCTGGCCCGGGACGAGGTTTTTCCGCGGTGTTAACTGCAGAAGAAAAGTCACCACGATTTCTTAAGGACTGTCATTCATGAGGCTGGGGCTCTCCCCACATCATGGAGAATCTGGTGGCACAGGCTTTCCGGCCTGGTCAGACACCCGGGGGCGGGTGTCCTCCACAGACTTTTCGTAACCGAAAGGCATCATGCGCACCTCTCTGGACGCTCTGTTCAAGCCCCGGTCCGTGGCGGTCATCGGCGCCAGCAACCGGGAACTCACCATCGGCCACCGCATCCTGCGGAACCTCATCCACATGGGTTTTCCCGGCCCCCTTTATCCCATCAATCCCCGGGAGACGGAAATCCAGGGGCTGGCAACCTATCCCCACATTTCTAAGGCGCCGGGAGCCGTGGACCTGGCCCACATCATCGTTAAAAACACCCTGGTGCCCCAAGTGCTGCGGGACTGCGCCGCTAAGGGAGTCAAGGTCGCCATTATCAATGCCGCGGGTTTTAAGGAAGTGGGGCCGGAAGGGGCGCGCCTGGAGGCCGAACTGGTGCAGATCGCCCGGGAGACCGGGGTGCGGGTCTTCGGTCCCAACTGCCAGGGCATCATCAACACCGATCCCCGGATCAACGCCTACTGCAACTTCACTTTCACCCGGCCAAGGCCCGGCCCCATCGCCATTTTTTCCCAGTCCGGGGGGGTGGGGGAGGTCCTCAACCACCGCCTCGGCGAACTGGGCGAGGGGCTGTCCATGTACGCCTCCACGGGAAACGCCTGCGACCTGAAATGCCAGGATATCCTGGAGTATTGGCAGGCCGATCCCCAAACCCGGGTGATCATCTGCCACCTGGAAAGCATCGAGGACCCGGAGAGATTCACGCGTATTGCCCGGGAGGCGGCCCGCGGCAAGCCCATTCTGGCCATCCTCGCCGGCCGCACCGCCGCGGGCGCCCGGGCGGTGGGCTACCACTGCGGCGGGCGGATCGAGGGGGGAGCCAAGGATGCAGAGCTGATCCGGGCCGCCGGGCTGCTGCCTTTTCAGGATCTCGAGCTAACCTGCCAGGCGGCCAGGGCCCTGGCGGCCCTGCCTCTGCCCCGCGGCCGCCGGGTGGGGATCATCACCAATACGGGGGGGCCGGGGGTGATGGCGGCCGATGAACTGGAGGAGGCCGGCCTTTTGCTGCCCGAACCGGCCGGGGCCACGCGCCGGGCCTTAACCGACCTGCTGCACCCCGAGGCCATCGTCTCCAACCCCATAGACCTCCTGGCCACCGGCGCCCCGGCGCATTTCGGCGGGGCCTTGCGGGCGCTGCTGGCCGATCCGGGCTACGACAGCATTCTGGTGTGCTTCGTCACGCCATTTTTTGTGGACTGCGAGGGCGTGGCCCGGGAGATCGCCGCCGCCACCGCAAACGCCCAGAAGCCCGTGGTCCTGGTGGTCCTCACCGACAAAACCATCTGGGCCTCCACCCTGGCGGTCTTCCGTGAGGCGGGGCTGCCCGCTTTTGATTTTCCGGAGATGGGCGCCCGGGTGCTGGCCGCAATGACACGGTACGCCCTGGACCGGGAGGAACCGGGGCCGGAGGAGGACTAACGGCTCATGGAGTCTGCCCTATATCCAGAAGACTGGGGGGCGGAAAAGACTTAAGGGGCTGCGGGCGCAGGCTTGCCCGGGCTGCCCGGGGGTGGGGCGGGACGGGGCCGGGAGCCGGCCTTGTCTTTGTTCGCCGCGGTGGCTTTCTTGGAGGTTTTGCGAGCCTTTTCCGTCACCGCAGGCGGCTCCGGGGCGCCGGAGTTCAGGAAGGCCAGAATGGCCTGCAAGGCTGCCGTTTCCTCGTTAATCTGCTTAGTGATCTCCTCCAGGCCCCGGATCGAGGGCTTTAAGGCGCCCAGCAGTTTCTGCGCCTCCTGAAGGGTCAGATGGAATTGCTCCAGACTGTGGCGCACGCCGCCGCTAAAGTTCTGGCGCCTGGCAAGCTCCCCCAGGGAGCCTTCCGCCCCGGTGAAGGCCTGCCAGGCCTGGCTGAAGCTGCCCAGGGCCTGATCAAACTTCGTCTTGTCAGTCCTGAGCTGAGTGCTGACGTGAGAAAAATTGTCATAGATTTGTCTGGCCTGCCTGAGGGTCTCCTTGTTGAAGAATTCGCCCAGGGAATCGGCCAGGGTCTTCCTGACCCGGGTGGGGATGGTTCCGTTTTCGGGGAGGGGCGGGGAGTCAGGAGAGCCGGGGCTGATCTCCAAGTATTTGCTTTCCAGGAGGGAATAGCCCGCTACTTCGGCCTCTGAGTCCTGGCAGATAAACTTGCCATACTCGGCCAGGACCCTGACGGTGATTTCCACCTGATTCTCTTCCCCCCCCCGGCTCAGACGCATGGACGAGACCTTGCCGATCTCGGTATTGAGCATCCTCACCGGCGAACCCTGCTGCAGGCCGTGGCCCTGGTTGAACCTCATGAGGTAGGTGCGCTGGGACACGAACCAGCCTTTTCCCTGGGTCATGATCAGAAGGGTCGCCTTCGTGATAATGAGGACCAGCAAAAAAATCAGGCCCACGAGTTTTTCCCGGCGGGTAAAGCCTCCCTGCACTGGGCTCCTCCTGCGGCTGGCTGCACTCAAATCATACCATAAAGTCAATCCGACGGGAAAAGGCCGATGCTGGGTTCCTGAATGGTCCCGACAGACTGGGAACTGACTCCTTATCTCCCCAGCTTAGCCACATCTTCACTTGAAAAACCGCCCCACCAGGAGCAACGCCGAGTCCACCCCCTGGTTGTGCCGGCGGAGGCCGGCGTTGGACAGGTGGTGGAGGCGCACTGCCGCGAAGAATGGCGGGCCGGAACGGGGGGCCACCTCCACCCCCAGTCCCAACACGGGGTTGAAGTTGATCCGGGAACCCTGCTTCCCACTTCCCCCTGCTTGAAAATCTGTGTAAATGCCGCCGATGCCGCCTTCGATGTAGGGAGTCACCCGCCCTGCCGCCAGAAATCGCAGGTGGTAAAGGGCCAGCATGTTGACCGCAACCACGGTGCGGGCCCGGGGATGGATGGTGAGGCCGAAGCTGGCCTCCACTTTGAACCGTAGTCCTTTGGGGGCCCGGTGACGCCAGACCTTGTCGTAGTCGAACAGGCCGAAGGCCGTGACCTGCAAAAAACTGATGTCGGTCACCGGATTGAAGGTGTTGCCGTACACCAGCCCCGCCCCAAAGCGGTTCGGGACTTCCCCTTCATCGTCCCAGCCGGCCCTGGCCGGCTTCCCGTCCCCCAGAAGAAGGGCCAGCACGAGAAGAAGGGGCAGGATACGCCGGACTTGGGAAAAAGTCCGGCGCCGCGGCAAGAAAATTGTGTCCCTCATGGCGCTCCCCGGTTCATCGCCGGAGGAAAAAAGCACCCCCCGGACAGCCGTCCTGTGTGGGGCTAATCCCGGTAAAAATATTTCATCAGGCGCTTGGGCGCCAGAATCCCCAACTTTTTAAAGCGCTCCGCCTGACGATCCGCTTTGGCATGCAGTTGCTGGTTCCAGAGTTTGACGCCTGTTTTGGCATCCAGGACGTTAATGTCAAGGTAAATCTTGTCCCCCGGTTGAGAATGCACCAGGACTGCCACGGCATCGTACTGGTCAGGGGCGGGAAGCTTCACCAATGGCGGATATTGGGTCAGATCCACAGGCACGTTGGGGATGCAGTCCACCCTCTGCAAAAAGCTGAGGTACTTGGCCGTGACGCTGGCCGCGCCGTCCAGAATGACGGCGCTCATTTGGGGGTCTGAACCCTGCCCGGGCGCCGCCACAATGGCCAGGCGGGGGTAGCGCGCAGCCTTGGTTCCCGGCAGGGCGCCGGGAGGCGGGCTTGCGCCCTCATCGACGGGTCCCTGGGCGCGGCCAGGGCTGACTGCCGTAAGAACCGCCGCCAGGAGCAGCGCCAGGGTCAAAAGGCCCAGAAAGCCTTTTCGTGACATCGCCATTTCCTCCCCGGATCTGAATGATAAGAAGCCCTGGCCTCAAATTTCCTGCGGTCAATCCGCCGCCAGGGCCATAAGCACCACTTCCGCCAGATCCATGACTACCAGATCGCCAAAGCCTGTCGTCTCCAAAGTTTGACGGAACCGCGCCTGGCACAGGGGGCAGGCGGTGATCAAAAGTTCAGCTCCCAATTGCCGGGCCAGGTCCGGGGCTTTGGCGGCCATGCGGGCCGCGGCCTCGGGGGCCAGGGCCGCGAGCCCGCCGCCGCCCCCGCAACAGAGGGCGCCTTCCCGGTGCGGGGGGAATTCCAGGAGTTCCAGCCCCGGGATGCTCCGGAGCAAAGGGCGAGGATCGTCCTCACTTCCCCCCAGGCAAGGATGATGGTAGATTGCCTTCTTTTTCACGGGGCGCAGCCAAGCCAGTTTCCCTGCGGAGGCCAACTCTCCCAGGAGCTGCGGCAGGCCCAGCACCTGGGGGGCAAAGCCCGCCGCCACCCGGGGATAAAGCTGCCCCAGGGTCCTGACGCACCCGGGGCAGGGGCTCACCAGGGTCCTCGCGCTGCGGTTCTGGAACTGGGCCGCCAGCCGCGCGGCCTGGGCGGCGAAGGCAGGGGACGCTCCCTGTTGGAGGAGGGGCAGGCCGCAGCACGCGTCGTTGCCGTTCAGCAGGGAAAAAGGGACCTGGGCCTGGGCGAGAAGGTCCAGTGCGGCCCTAAGCAGCCCCGGCTCCTGGTGGCCGGCCGCACACCCGGGAAAAACCAGGATCTCCCCGCGGCCGCCGGCTGCCTCTAAATTGAGCGCCGCGCCGGGACTGCCGGTGGCCTGCTGATCTTTGGACCGGGAGTGGTTGGCGAGCTTTAGGGCCCGGAGCCCGGCCTTGAGCGCCGGCGGCAGCAGCCCCGCCTCATAAGCCTGCCGGCGCATGGCCTCCAGGATGCCGGTCACGTCGATGCCCGCCGGGCAGTAACGCTCGCACGCGCCGCAATCGGTGCACAGGAAAAATTTCGCCGCCAGATCGGGAGAGAGCTCCAGTTGCCCCGTGCGCCAGAGATACGCCAGGTGCACCTTGCCCCGGGCGTTCTGGCCTTCGTCCCCGGTGGCGGCGAAGACCGGGCAGACGGCCCGGCAGCAGCCGCACATCATGCACAACAGAGAGCCCTGGTCCGCGCGGGGACTGCCGAGGCTTCTCAGGCGGTCCGGGTCCTGGGTGGGTGCCGCAAAGGCGAAGTGCTGGAGAAGATCATCCTCCGTCCGGGAAAAGCCCAGCTTGCCGGGATTCAGTACGCCCCGGGGGTCAAGGAGCCCCTTGATTTCCTGCATGAGGCGGTGGCCGGGGCCCAATTCCGCTGCCAAAAAAGGCGCTTTGGCCAAGCCGATGCCATGCTCCGCGGAGACGGTGCCCCCCAGTTCCCCGGCCAGGCGGTGTAACTCTGCGGCCAGCCGTCCGGCCCGGGCCCACGCCTCCGGATCCTGGGGGTTGATGATGAAAGTCGTGTGGATATTGCCGTCGCCCACGTGGCCGAAAAGCACCACGGGCACGCCGTGCTGCGCGGCCAGTTCCTTGCTGCGCCGCATGGCCTCGGGCACCCGGCTCACCGGCACGCCCAGGTCTTCGGCCATGGGGACGAGCCGGGCGGCGCCGCCCGCGGCAGTGAGGGAGCTCACCAGCAGACGCCGCAGGCGCCAGACCTGCTCCCGGGCCGGGGGATCCATAATGCGATGGTGGCAGGAGGCCCCGTGGCGGCGGCACAGCTCAGCCAGGGCTGCGGTGTGGGCCGCCAGATGCGCCGCCGGGGCCTCCGCCTCCAGCAGCAGGAGGGCCTCCGTGTCCGGGAAATCAAGCCCCACCTGCCGGCTGAAGTCCGCTAAAGACAGGCAATCCATCAGCTCGCAAGCCGACAGGGGCAGCCCGGCAGCCAGAATGTGCACCGCGGCCCGGGCGGCCGTCTCCAGGCTGGGGAATCCCGCCAGGACCAGGCCCGCGGCCTCGGGCCGGGGCAGGAGGCGCAGCGTGGCCTCGGTGATCACCCCCAGGGTGCCTTCTGCGGCCACGAAGAGCCGGGTGAGGTCAAAGCCCGCGGAGGCTTTGGGCGTGGTGTGGCCGAAGCGCACCACCTCCCCTGAGGCCAGAACCACTTCCAGGGCCAGGACATAATCCCCGGTGGCGCCGTATTTGAGGGCGTTTTTCCCCGAGGCGTTGGTGGAGATCATCCCCCCCAGGGTGGCCATCTCCTGGCTGCCGGGGTCGGGGGGGAAAAAGAGGCGGGGGGCCAGGGCGGCGTTGAGGCGGCTTAAGACCACCCCCGGCTCCACCACGGCGTAGCGGTCCACGCGGTTGATCGTCAGGATGCGGTTCATCCCGGACAAATCCAGGACCAGACCGCGCCGCACCGGGATCACTGCGCCGGTGACGCTGGTCCCCGCGCCCCGGGGCGTCACGGGCACCCCCTCCCGGCCCGCCAGTGCCATAACCCGCTGCACGTCCGCCGTGTTGTGGGCCAGGACCACAGCCTCGGGCACCGCGGCGTAAATGGACATATCCCGGCCATAGGGAGCGCAATCCGCCGGGCTGGTGAGCACCTGCCCCGGACTCAGGAGCCGCTGTAAGGCGTCAAGGAAAGGCTGACCGGTCATGCCGTTTATGAGAGGATCTGGGTACCGGCGCGGACTGCCGCGCCTCATGCCCGGAAGTCAAGGAGAATCGACGCGTACGTGCCGCCGAACCCAAAGGAGTTGGACAGGGCCAGCCCCATGCCTGCCGGGGTGGTCTCGCTGACCACCCGGATTCTGGGAAAGTCCGGCTCAAAGGCGGTGAAGTTGCGGTTGGGGGCGATGAAGCCCTCTTTGGCCATGATCGTCGTATATACAACCTCGCTGACCCCGGCCATCCAGCATTCATGCCCGGTCATGGACTTGGTGGAAGAAACGGGCGTATGCGAACCGAAGAGTTCAGCAATGGCTGCGGCCTCGAAGCGGTCCCCCCGGGGCGTGGAGGTGGCGTGGGCGTTGATATAGTCAACCGCCGCGGGAGCGCACCCTCCATCTTGCAGAGCCCCCGCCATGGCCCGCACCGCCCCGGTCTGGGTGGGCTCGGAGAGATTGGTCCGGGGTTCGCCGGCAAAGCCATAGCCTCTGACCAGACCGTAGATGGGGATGCCCCGCTTCTGGGCGTGGGACAGTTCCTCCAGGACCAGGCAGGCGGCGCCGCCGCTGGGCACCAGGCCGTCGCGCCCCGCGTCGAAGGGCCGGGAGGCTTCGGCCGGAGCCTCCTGGCGCAGGGAAAAAGCGCCGATGGCGTCGAAGGCTGCGGCGCTTTGCCAGTTGGTTTCCTGGGCCCCGCCCACCAGCACCATATCCTGCAGACCGCACCGGATGAGCATGAGGGCCTGGCCCAGGGCGTGGGCCGAACTGGCGCAGGCCGCGCTGAGGCACCAGGTGGCCCCCCGGACGCCGAAATAGGCCGCCAGGTTCATGGAGACGGTGGAATTCATGGATTTGAAGACATGGCCCGCGCCCAGGTGATGGGTGCCGCCTTCCGCTTCCACCTGCTGGAGGCTGGCCACCGCCGCTTCAATGGCGCTGTCATTGCCAAAAATCAGGCCGCAGCGCTCGCTCTGCAGGTCCCCGGGAGTCAACCCCGCGTCCTTGACTGCGTCCATGGCCGCAGCGCAGGCGTAGCGGGCCGGCTCGCCCATGGTGCTCAGGTGCTTGCGTCTGAGGCCCCAGTCCTTGGGGTCGAAGCCCGTGATGCGGCCGGTGAGGGCCGAGCGGAACCCCCGGCGGCGCCGTTCCTCGTCCAGAACGATGCCGGAGCGCCCCTCCTGTAAGGACCGGGTGACCTCAGCCACATTAAGGCCCAGGCAGGAGATGATCCCCAGGCCGGTGATGGCTGCCAGCCCCTCGGTAGGGTTGCTGGCATGCAGTTTTTTGGTTCCCGTCCCCATCTGAGTATTGCGTCCCCGGAATATCACTTATTAGAATTGAGCTCTTGCCTCCCTTCCCCTTTATGGGGGAGGGCTGGGGTGGGGGTGAAAGTTCTGGGAGTAACGATTACTTATCCCCCTCCTCCCAACCTCCTCCCACGGGGGGAGGTGGATTGTATGGACCATGAATTTGTTAATTTTATAGGGGAAATGACCCTGAGTTTGGGAAATAATTAAAAAACCCCGCCGTTGACGGCGATGACCTGGCCGGTGATGTAGGCGGCCTGGGGCGAGCACAGAAAGACCACCAGGGCCGCCACCTCTTCAGGCCGTCCCAAGCGGCCCATGGGGACCATCTTCGTCAGTTCCCCCACCGGCAGACCCGCCAGCATCTCCGTGTCGATGAACCCGGGCGCCACGGCATTCACCGTAATGCCCCGCTTGGCCACCTCTTTGGCCAGGGCCTGAGTGGCGCCGATGAGACCGGCCTTGGCTGCGGAATAGTTCACCTGCCCGGCCATGCCGGAAAGCCCGGAGGTGGAGGCGATGGTGACGATGCGGCCCGACCGTTTCACCAGCATGTCCTTCACCACGAGGCGGGTGACGTGATAGAAGCCGGTGAGGCTGGTGTCCACCACCCTGCGCCAGTTTTCTTCCTCCATCCAGACAAAGAGCATGTCGTCCCGCACGCCGGCGTTGTTCACCAGGACGTCGATGCGGCCGTGGCGTTCCAGCAGTCCGGCCACCGCCGTTTCCGCGGCTTCCCGGTCGGTGACGTCAAAGGGGGCCAACTCCCCCTGCCCGCCTCCTGACCTGAGCAAATCCAGGGTTTCCCGGGCCCGGTCCTCCCGGGACCGGTAGTTGATGATGACGTGCCGGCCCGAGGCCCCCAGGGCCAGGGCGATGGCCCGGCCGATGCCCCGGCTGGCCCCGGTGACCAGGGCAATTGGCGGCGATTCTCCTGACACGCTCCCCTTCCTTGTCATTTTGCGCATCCTCATCTGCCATCTTTAATGCAAACCGTCTGGAATTACCAGTCTATTTCTGTGGCCCCGGCGTCTGGGGCGAACCGCTGAGTTCCGCCAGGAGGCGGGCCACCTCCTGTCGCTCTCGGGGGAAGGCGGGGTAGCGCGCCTGGGCTTTCTGAAGGTGCTCCCGGGCCTCCCCCCGGTTCCCCTGGGCCAGGGCGATCCTGCCCAACAGCAGGAAGGGGAGATAAAAATCCGGATTGAGCCTGCCCGCCTCCTGCGCCGCCGCCCGGGCAGCCTCCCAGTCCTTGGCCTTTACCAGCGCCCGGGCCCGGCCCAGATGGCCCTGGGCCGCCAGGAAGCGGTCGTAGGCGCCGCTGGCCAGCATAGGGTCCGGGCTGATGGCGCTGGCGCGTTGGGGCTGATGGAAGCACTCGAGATCAAAGGGAATGAACCCCCCCAACTGGTGCGGGGCCTGGCTCACCCAGATGACTCCACCGGTGGCGTCGATGATCACCGCGTGGGTGGCGATCAGGGCGTTCAGCGCGGCTTCATTGCCGTAGCCCCCGTCTTTCCCTCCCGGCACGAGGCGGTCCCGCAGGATGGCTGCCGTGGTCCACGGTGTGAGGCGGCCGGCCTCGCGCCGCACCAGCGCCTCCATGCGGGCGTAGCGGTCCAGGCTGGAGCCGTCGTTCAGGTACTGGAGATTGTCCGGGTCATTTTTCAGGGCGTCGGTGAGGAAATGATTGGCGGAAATGAGATATTCCCCCGGCGGCCGCCACACCTCGCAGCGGGTGGGGGTCTTTTCCACCACCACCGCCTGGTTCGTCTTGCCGTCGGCCACCAGGTACAGGTCGGAGACAAAGACCTGGCGGCGCCGGATGATCTCCACCGCCTCGTCAATGGTGCGGGCGGATTGGAGGATTTCGCGCATAAGCAGAGACACGGGGGTGCCCACCGAATGGGGCGGGGCCGAACGGGCGGCGTTGATGGTCACCGCCAGGTGGGCTTCGTTGATGCCGGAGACCGCGCCGGCCATGCCGGACCAGGCCACGGAGATGAACCCCAGGCCCCGGTCGGGCTTCACCCGGATGACCACCTTGTTCTCGTCGAACCAGCGTCCCGGATTGAAGTCGAAATTGCGCCCCACCAGCAAATGGCCATCCGCGGTCATGCTCCCCCAGGCCGCAAAGGAGGTGCAGCCCAAAAGGGGGCTGTCGATGACCGCATGGGAGATGTCGTGCGCTGCGTGGTAGTTTAAGATGCGGTGGTAGAGGGGCGCGGTGCCCGGGTAAGGGTCCTCATAGCCCCGGGAAAGGCCTAAAATTTCCATCTGGTGGTCGGGCAGGATGAACTCCGGCAGACGCCGGTTCATCCAATAGACGTAGCGGGTGAGAAGCCAGAACTTCACGGGCGAGGGCACAAATTGCCGCACCGTGAGGTAGAGGCTCTCCTCCTGCTTTTGCATGTACTGCTGGGTGAGGCAGGCGTTGGCGTAGCCCAGCGTGAAGGGGTCGCCGGTGACGCTGAGGCAGATGAGGCCGTTTTCCCTGGCAAGCCAGGACTCCCCCAGCCAGATGCGGTTCCCTTCCCGCCGGAGACTGGCCTTGAGGATGGCCGGTTCATTGGTGAGGGCCGGGGGCCGGGCGGTGCAGTACCATTCGGTGAACCAGGAGAAACCCAGCACCAGGGCAGGTCCCGCCAGCACCAGGATCAGCAGGAACCTGATGAGCCTGCGTCTTCTCCGAGAGGGGGGCATTTTTTCTTAACCGTCCATGGGTGGCAGGACCGGGGCCGGCAGGGGGGAGGCGCCGGTCTGCCCTCTCTTGAGGGGTTCACCTGCCGCCCTTGACCACGAGCACCGCGTTCACTCCGCCAAAGGCGAAATTGTTGCTCATCACCAGGTTCAGGGAGGCCGGGGCATTTTCCTGGACATGGGCCACGCCGGCGCAGTCAGGGTCCAGATCTTCCAGATTCAGGGTGGAGGCGATAAAGTTATGCTCCATCATGAGGAGGCAGAAGATGAGTTCCATGGCGCCGCAGGCCGCCAAGGTGTGCCCGGTGTAGCCCTTGGTGCTGCTCACCGGCACCCGTTCCCCGAAGATTTCGGAGACGGCCAGGCATTCGGCCAGGTCCCCCTGTGCGGTGGCGGTGGCGTGGGCGTTGACGTAGTCCACGTCTTCGGGGGCGCAGCCGGCCGACTCCAGGGCCGCCAGCATACACCTGGCCATGCCTTCATGGCTGGGAGAGGTCATGTGGCGGCCTTCGCAGCAGGTGCCGTAGCCGGCGATCTCCCCCCAGATTTTGGCCCCCCGGGCCCTGGCCCGGTCCAGGTCTTCCAGGATCACCACCGCGGCGCCCTCGCTGACCACCAAACCGTCGCGCCGCCGGTCGAAGGGACGGGGGGTGCGCGCCGGGGCGTCATTGAAATTCCGGGAGGCGGCGTGCAGGATATCAAAAACCATGGCGGTGATGGGGTGGAGATCATCGGCCCCGCCGCACACCATGAGGTCCTGGTGGCCGTCCCGGATGGCTTCGTAGCCGAAGCCCACGGCCTGGGTGGAGGAGGCGCAGGCGCTGCACGGCGCCAGCAGGCGGCCCCGGATCCCCAGCATGGCCCCCACGTTGGCCGCCACCGTGTGGCCCATCACCTTCATGAACCGGGTGCCTTCCTGCTCATGGATGGAGCGGGTGGCCAGAAAAGAGCCGAAAAACTCTTCCAGAATGGGCCCCGACCCCGTGGTGGAACCGAGGGACACCCCGGTGCGCTCCGAGGCCAGGTCCGCTTCCGTCAGACCTGCCTGGGACACGGCGTCCCGGGCGGCCAGGGCCGCCAGCAGGGCCACCCGCCCCATGGTGCGGCGGTACTTGCGGCTGATGCTGCGGGCATCGAAATCCTGCACCACCCCGGCCACCTGGGAACCCAGACCCTCAATATCGGCCCACTCGGGCATGCGGCGGATGCCAGAGCGTCCCCGGGTCAGGGCGTCCAGCACCGCAGGGAGATCGTTGCCGATGGGCGAACAGATGCCCATGCCGGTTACGGCCACGCGCTTCATAAAGCCGCCTTGATGCGGGCCAGGAGGTAATCCCGGCCCAATATGACGCCAGCGGCGTGCACCCCGCTGATCAAAGCCCCCAGGACTCCCGGCTGGATAATGCTCTGTCCGGCCAGGAACAGGTTTCTGATTCTGGTCTCCGCGGAAAACTGACTGTGCCGGAAGGCGCTGGCGCTCTTGAGGATCCCGTATGCCGTGCCGCGGGGCGTCAGGGTAAAGTCCCGGAAGGTGAGAGGGGTGGCCAGGTCCATGACCCTGAGATTTTGGGCCTGTGCAGGCCAGCGGCGCTGCAAAACGCTCAGCACGCGTTCCGCCACCGATGCCTTGGCCTCCCGGTAGGCTTCAGTCCGGTTCCCCCGGCTGGTCTCCTCGAAGGGAGCCATGTCTTCGGGCGTCATGCCGATGAGGGCCATCACCGCCAACCCCTCCGCCACCGGCCGGGAGGCGGCGCTGAGGAATACCATGCCGGGGGTGGCGTCTGTGCCCACGAATTTCTGGCGGTAAGATACTCCCGTGTCCCACGAATTATAGAGAAAAGCATCCCGTTGGGCAAGGACGCAGTCCGGATGGTTCCAGGCCAGGGCCAGGGCAAAGGTGCCGATGGTATCCCTGGACTCCAGCAGCCGGTTTCTGAAGGCCGGCCGGAAGGCCTCGGGCTGGCAGAGGTCCGCAAGACGCCGGGGATGTCCGGTGAAGATCACCAGGCCGCCCTCCAGGAACTCTCCTTCTGCCAGGGTCACTCCCAGGGCCCGCTGGGCGACTGTGGGAATGGCCGTTACTCTGGCGCCGCAGCGCACTTCTCCCCCCTGTTCCATGAGGCTCTGCCGGAAGGCCTCAGCCAAGGGAGTCTCATACTCGTCCACCCGCCAGGAACTTTGCAGAAATGAATCCAACACCAGAAAATGCGTATGCAGGGGGCACTGGTCCGGCGGGATCCCGTAAAGCGGGTTGCTGGCGGTCAGGACTGCCTGTAATTCCCGGGAGCACCCCAAGCCCTCCAGGTAGGAGGCCAGAGAGCGGCTGTCATCCCTGAAGTGAGACAGGTCCGGCGCGACCTCGGCCAGGTTGTAGAGGGCGAATTGACTGACCGCATGCCGCAAATCCCGGCAGAAACAATCGGCCTGGCGTTTTTCCCGGGGGAAATGGCCATGCAGCCGCGCCTGAAAAGCCTCCAGCCCTTCGGGCACGCGAAAGGTCAGGTCCGGAAAAGCATACTCTTCAAAGCCCTCAGGGTCCAGGCGCTTCAGGCTCAGGCGGGGCAAAACCCCCAGGAAGGAAAAATACCGCCGGAGGATCTGGCCCGGTCCCAGGGAGCCCAGCCGGTGCACGCCGGTGGGGAAAAGGAAGGGGCCCCGCCGGAAGTGCTGCATGAGCCCGCCGGGGCGGCTGTGCTGCTCCAGCACCAGGACGCGGCGGCCTTCCCGGGCCAGGATGATGGCCGCGGTCAGGCCGCTTACCCCCGAACCGATAATGAGGGCGTCGTAGCGCATCAGGACTCCCGGACGGTCCCTGCGGCACAGGTGGATTGCGGGGCGCGCCGGAACATGAGCACGGCATTGGAACCCCGGGCCAGTCCCGGAAGCTCCTCGACGAGCTCCAAGCCCTGGCCCGCAAAGGCCTCGAGGTAAAAATCCCGCGCCTGGAAAAACAGGCCTGCCGCCCGGTTGTGGCCCACCGCCACCGCAAAGGCCTCAGCCCCGGCCACGAGCCGGTGGCCCAGGCTGGGCGCGGCAATGGCCTCCCGCAGGATGAGGATGCCGCCGCCGGTCAGGGCTGCGGCGGCCCGGGCGATGATCCGCCGCTGGGTCTCAGGCGGCCAGTAATGCAAAAGGTCGATTAACAGGACCACATCCGCGGCAGGCAGCTCACAGGTGCGCACATCGCCTATACGGAATTCCAGGTTCCCCAGGGATCGGGCCGCGGCCCGGGCAACCCGCACCTTGTCAGCATCATAGTCCACCCCCACCACCCGGCGGCCCCGGGACTTCCGGGCCAGGATGGCGGCCAGCAGTCCATGCCCCGCGCCCAGGTCCAGAATCGCGCCGGTCTCGGGGATGATTGCGTCCAGCCCCCGGTACAGGGGATCGGTCTTCAGTTTCCCGTACAGAAAACTTTCCACAAAGGCCCCCTGATAGGCGTACAGGCTGCGGATATAGTCCCAAAAGGGCTTGCCGTCCTGAGCCAGGCGCCAGTCCGGTCCGGCCTGGGCCAGCATCCGGTGCTTGACGTGCCGGGCCAGTTCCCGGGCGCCCCGGGAGTAATGGAAGGTCTCCGGCGTGACCCGGGACAGGACCCGCACCACGGTTTGATGCTCAGCCACCCAGTAGGCCTTATAGGGAATACAGGCCTGGGAGTTGGTGATGAGGACGGGCAGAACGTCGGCTCCGGAGAGTTCCGCCAGTTTGAAGGCGCCCATGTGAAAGCGGCGCATGACGCCGTCCGGCGAGCGGCTGCCCTCGGGAAAGACCGTGACGGTAATCCCCTTCTGCAAATAGTCCCGGCAGGCGCTCAGATAGTCGGCCCCGTCTTCTTCCCCCACCAGGACATAGCCCGCATCCCTGACCAGCCGGCCCAGGAAGGGAGCCTCCCAGACCCAGCGTTTCACCAGCATGACCTGATCCACGGGCAGCGCCAGAATGAGCATGATGTCGAAAACGGACTGGTGGTTGCTCACCAGGACGGCGGGCTTGGCGAAGGCCTGGGGCTCGGCGCCGAAAAAGAGACGGCGGCTGGAGCGGTAGGGAAACCACCGGAGCAGACTGGCGGCGGTCCGGTGCATGTAGCCGCGCACCGCCCGCCGGCGGGCCTCCAGGTCCTGGGGGTGCCGGCGCCGGTAGAGGAACCGGAGGCCCCAGGCGTAGATCTGGGCCGCGCCGGCCAGATGCACAAAGGCCCAGACGGCCCCGGCCAGGGTTTTCAGGGTGGGGACGCCGAAACGGCCCTCCTTGGGCAAAAGAAACGCCATAAAAGCCGGAACCACCACCAGGGCTGCGGCCATGCTGGTCAGCATGGCCAGTACGCCGGTGATCCCCATGGAGAACAGCGCCGGGTGCCGGGCAAACAACAGGGCCGCGAAACCGCCGGTGGAGGTGAGGGCGCATAGCACCACAGTCCCCGCCATGAGGGGCTCGTCCCCCCCTTGCAGGCGATGGCGGCTTAAGGCGCCGCTCATCAGAAAAAGACTGAAATCCACGCCCACCGCAAAGATAAAAACCACGAAGAGCAGGCTCATGAGGTTGACGGGGATATTCATCAGGCCCAGCAGCCCCAGGGTGGCGAGGACGCTCAGGAACACCGGAATCAAATTCACCAGCACCAGCTCCACCCGCAGCAGGAAGAGAAAGAGGCACAGGGTGATGGCCAGGAAGGAGATGAGGGCCAGCTTGTGAAATTCCTGGCTGACCAGCCCGGTCATATGCTCCACAAAGCCTCTTTTGTCCATGATGGCTACGTTGGGGAGCGCGGCCTGGAGGCGGGCGGACACCTCCGGCAGACGGGAGCGGTCCGGGACGGACAGGGTGGTGAGCACCAGGAAATCCCCTTTCCCCTGGGACAGTTTGGTGCGGAGCAGGGGGCTGAGCGCGGTGTCCTTGAGGTCATCCAGGGTCAGGGGGGGCGGCTCCTGCGTCAGGCCCTCCAGGAAGGGGCGGAAAGCCCCCGGAGCAAAGCCCAGTGCCGCCGCCGCCTGCTCCAGGTTGGCCTGGAGCGCGGCCCGCCGGGAGGGAGACCAAAATTCCCGCCATTTTTTGAGATTCTCTTCCTGGGAGGCCAAAGCAGGCAGGATGGCCGCCAGGGACGCGGACTGGGCGATCAATCCCTGGTCCTGAAGATTCCCCAGGGTCCCGGCCAGACGGTCGTTGGCCGCTAGGGCCGCCTCCAGGGTGGTTTCCCGCACCACCGCGGCCGTGGGCGTGAGGCTCCCCCAGGCTCCCTGCACCTGGTCCTGGTCCTGTTGGCGCCCGGAGCTCAAATGACTGAGCCGGGAAACATCCCCTTCAAACTGCAAACGCGCCGCTCCGAAAGCGCAGACGCTCACGACGATCAGGCTGATGATCCAGAGGAGACGGCCGTGCCGCCGCCGCCATTCCAGGAATCTCAGACACCAGGAGGCCAGGGGCAAAAAAGGCCGGCGCGCCGCTTGCTTCGGCGGGCCGACGCAGTGGGGCAGCACCAAAAGGGCGAACAAAAGCGCCAGGAGGATGCCCAGCACGGCAAACCAGCCCATCTGGCGCTGCCCCGGCAGCGGCATCAGGGTCAGGCCCGCGAACCCGGCGATGGTCGTTCCGGCGCCCATGAGCAAAGGCAGGGCCAGGCTGCGGACCACCTGCTTCCGGGAATCGGGCGCGGCTCCGGCCTGGTCCAGGTGGTAGAGGATGGGGATGCCGTAGTCCACAGCGATGCCCATGAGGATGCTGCCGCAGCCCAGGGCCACCCCGGAAAACCAGGGGTTAACCAGGCCGAACAGGGCGGCGGCGGCGGTGAGGCCGAAAGCGGCCGGGAAAAACACCAGGGGCGTCAGCAGGGGCCGGCGAAAGGTCAGGATCGCCAGAAGCGCCAGCCCCAGGGAAAGCGCCAGCAGGGACCGGGTCACGTCCGCCTTGATGGTGGCGGCGTTGTCCAACGTGGCCAGGTGGCTCCCGGTGAACGCCAGGCGCACGCCGCCGCCCGGCGCCTTGTCAAGGGCCGCGGTGCGGGCCTCCTCCAAAAACTCCAGCAGCTTCCGCCCCTGAGCCGTATCCACCGCCGGGAAATTGGGGAGGGCGATCATCAGGAGGTGCCGCCCGTCCCCGGTCCACAAACGGCCCTCCCGCACCTGGGCCCTGGCCCCCCCTTCCCTGAGGGAGCTTAACTTCTTCCAGATCAGTTCGTCCAGGTCCAGGGGATCGGCGGCCACCCGGGTCTTCAGGAAAGGGCCGGAGGGCTCGATGAGCCGACGTTTGGCCAGGGCCAGCCGGCTGCTGATTTCAGCGGGCCCAAGGCGCGCCGCCACCGCCTGGAGATCCTGGGCTCCCAGCAGGCGGGCTTTCCGACTGCCCAACAGGTTCGCCAGGCTGAGAAACTGCTCCCCGGAGAAACGGTAGGTAATGGAGGTAAACCAGGGAGACCGGCTCAGGCGGTCATAAAAGGCATCGCCCACCTGTTCCGCCCGGCGCCGGGCCGCGGGAGTGTCCTCCCCGGCGTCGATGTCCACATAGACGGCGTCCAAAAGCTGGAAGCGCTCCGCCACGAGAACATATTGCTGCACCACCGGGTCGGTTTCCGGGAGCAGGGCGGTGATCTTTTCATCAAGCCTGAGCCGCTGGGTCAGAAGCAGACTGAGAAGGAAGATTACCCCCGCGCCTGCCAGGATACCCCAACGTTTCCACCCTGGCGCGTTCATACCGCCTTTTCCCCGGGAAGCCTGACTAACAAGCAGCGGCGCTCCATTACTGCCGATCCTGCGGGGCCGCGGCCAAGCATGCTTTTTTGAGCAACGAAGGCCGGGTGGTGAGTTTGCGCCAGAGGAGGGTGCTGATCAACCGGGATACCAGCAGGAAATCCTGAAAAGGCCGGAAATGGGAAACGCTGCCCGGTCCATACGCGGCGCCAATGGGGATTTCCCGCACCAGCGTCCCGGTCCACAGGGCTTTTACCAAGACCTCCACCTCAAAATCGTATTTCCGGGTGGTCAGTGCCAAGGCCAGGACCCGCTTCAGGGGATAGGCCCGGAAACCGCTTTGGGAGTCCCCTACCCAACGGCCCGTCAGGACGGCCACCCAAAAATTGGAGTGAGCCCGCAGCAGCCTGCTCTTCACGGCCCGTTTGCCGCCCGCCAGAAGCCTTCGCCCCAGAACGAGGGCGTCAGGATGGGCGGTGATCTCCTGGAAAAACCGGGGCAAATCCCCGGGCAGGTGTTGGCCGTCCCCGTCCATGCTGACCACATGGGAATACCCCAGCTGCGCCGCCGCCAGCCAGCCGGTCCTTAAGGCCGCGCCTTTGCCCAGGTTCCGGGCATGCCGCACCACCCGCAGACCCGGCAGGCTGGCCAGGATGGCGCTGGCCCCGTCGTCCGAGCCGTCATCCACCACCAGCACATGGGGAGTCACCTGCAGAATCTCGCCGACCACGGGGCCGATGGTATCCCGGTTGTTATAGGTGGGCACCACCACCAGGGGCAGGGGGCGGAGATCTGAAGGATGTGACATGCAAGACCCCGGTCTTCCTAGCGGGAACTGGCTCAACCATGATTTTTTCAGGCTGAGGCTCATGGTCATCCTACCGCAACCCCGCCGCAACCTGCAATTTTTTTGGGATCGCCCCACCATTCCCAGGGGTCCAAAGGCTGGCCAGCGTTTGGGGGCGCCTTCAGGATGACGGCAAGGCAGTCAGGCCGCGGATCAGGGCCTGGATGAGGCGGGCCGCCAGGCCGGGGTAGTGGCAGGCCAGGAACCGGGAACACTCCACCTGGACGGCGTAATCGATGCCGGCCTGGGCCAGTTGGTGGGAAAGATTGAGGAGCTGCGCGGTTTTCCGGCCGGAGAAAATGCCGTTTAAGGCGATGAAATGCTGGGGGGGCCGCTCCCAGTACCGGTCCAAGGCCTGGTCCAGATCGGTGAGCCGGAGGGAGTCCCAGGGTTCGGGCCAGCCGGTGACCTTCAGGAGACTGGCCATTTCAAACCGCGTGGCCGTGGACTTTCCCGCCAGGGCCTTGGGGTTCAGGGTCCCCCACCGCTCCGCAAACCATTCCAGGCGGGTCCGGGTATAGGGCACGATGTGCTCCCGGTAGCCGGGCAGGATGGGCGCCAATGCTGCGGCAAAATCCTCCTGGAGCTGAGCCACGATTTTTTCCAGGCCGCGGTTCTGGGGCAGCCCGAAGTCGCCGATGTCTAAGAGGAGGCCGAAATAGTCGGTGCTGTGCAGGGAGACCAGAACCCGCTTGGTCCCCTGGGGGGCCGGGCCCTGGCAGTGGGCCATGACCCGGGCGGTCCAGCCGTCCACATCGGCCTGGGGAAAGGGATGGAAGTGGTCCGGAGGGCGCCGCACCTCGCCGGAATGGGGACTGGCCAGAATAATGCGGGCCTCAGAGTTGAAAAGGTAGGAATAGAAATCGCGGTAGACCTGGCGCTTGGCCCGGTAGGCTTCCTCAGTGGCGGCGGCGAAGGCCAGGTTGGCGGTGAATTCGCGGAAACGCAGGGTTTTGGGCAGGTGCCGGGCGTAGGTGTAGGCGTTCACTTCCAGTGGACCGGCGCCCCAATCGCACCAGAAACCCGAGTCCCCCTGGAAAGGCGGCAGGGCGCGGTGAAAATCGATGCCGTAGCGCCGCGCGGCCTGGTCCTCGTCATCGGGCAGGCGGGAGCATTTGCCCAGGATCAGGCGGCGGCAGTCCCAATCAAAGACATCGAAATTGGGCGTCTCGGCCACCGCAAGCGCTGCGGCGGTAAGCCCGGGGCCGGGCCCCAGGTAAGCACCCTGGGCATTTTCCCTGACCAGCATGGTTCGGCCATTCTCCCGGAAATTTTGAAAAAGGTGAGACCACGCCCCGCGCCAGACTCACCCCTCAGCCGCCAAGCGGCGTTTTTGAAAATCAAGCCAGATGATGTAGACAATCATGAAAACGCTGGAGACTGCGGCCGGGATGGCGGTGACTTTCCCGAAGAGCGCCAGGGCCAGGCCGCCGGCGATGCCGTAATTTTTGAGAGTCCCCAACAGCACCAGGCTGACCAGTGTGGGCCGGTCAAGCCCCGCGGCTTGGCCCACCCGGGTAATCACCCACCCCAACAGACAGGTGCTGGTAAAGGCAATGACGGCCACCGGCAGCAGGCTAAGGGGTTCCTGGAGAAACAGCTCCCGGTTCATGCCCACGATGGTATAGGTGACGATGAAAAAGCCCCAATTGGTGACCGCGCCCTTGATGGCTTCCAGGCGGGGCGCCAGGGAGGTCCGCAAGAGTATCCGGGAAAGGAGCAGCGGTACAGCGATGAGCTCCACGATGACCAGGATCAGAGACCGGGGTTCCAGGAAGCCCGTCCCCCAATACGCCAGGGCGATGAGCGGAGTGATGGCCAGGGCCGCCACATAGCAGGCCACGGTGGCCAGGAGAGAATAGGAGGTATTGCCTTTTAAAATATCGGTGAAGGGGATGACCGCAATAGCCGGCGGCACCGCCACCAAGAGAACGAACCCGTCCTGGAGGGCTGGTTCGCGCACCATGAGAAAACTCATACCCCAAAGAACCCCGCCCAACACCGCATAATTTAAAAGGAGGCCAGCCAGGGCCGGGCGCCAAAACTCCCGGGGGGACCGCAGCATTCCGGTGCGCACGCCCATGGTGGACAGGGTCATGATGACCGCCAGGGCCGGCAGCGCCAGGGGCTCAGTCCAGTTTGCCCCCTGTCCCGCCGCCAGTCCGCACACCACGGCCGAAATCAGGATAACATCGCGATTGCGCCACCAGGGTCTCATACGTTGAGTCACCGTACTGCAAAAAATTACTATTATACTTGGAAAGAATGACGAGGTTAGAGGAAAAGCCCAGGGAAATGCGGCAGGCCCCCCCTGGGCATGAATATTTTCCCTAGCCGGGCCAAATATGCTATTGTAAAGACAACTTGTTGGGCAATAGACCCACGACTTCCTGTCAGACCTCCGTCAAAAGGAGGGACCCCATGGATTCATTTGAACAAACCAAGGAGTCTGTGGAAACGGCGCGCGCCGCTCTGAAGGCCGAAACCCGCGAAGTGGTGCGGGTCTCCCAGCACCTGAACGACAATTTAGTGGAAGCTGTAAGAAGGATCTGGCGCCAGCTTTTGTTCATCTGGGTCGTGGTCATTGTCCTGGCCGTCTCCTACCTGGTGATCCTGGGCTATACCCCCCTCGTCACCAACCTGGCTTACCAAGGACCCCCGGCCCAGCCGGAATCAGGGATGGAGACGCACGCCGGCGGATTGTCCCCGGCGGCGCGGCCTCCCCTCCCTGGCCTGCCGGAAAGCGGCAGCCTGCTGAAGCTCCTGAATCAACTGCGGGACGCCCAGTACAAGAAAGACATTGAATTGTTTCTGGCGGCCTATTCTCCCAGCTTCCCGGATTTAGGCCAGAAACGGGAGCAAACCCTGAAGATTTGGCGGCGGTTTGACTACCTTGATTTGCAATTTCAGATCACCAATGTCCAGAAGAAGAATCCCACGACCATCGCCGGGGTGGTGACCTGGAATATGAAAACGCGGGAACGCAAGACCAGCGAAATCAAGACGGTTTCCAAGGCGTACCAGGTCAGTTTTGCCAATGAATCGGGAGCCTGGCGGATTCAGGCCATTGAGCCGCTTGATAACAAAGAAACCAAGAGTCCGGAATAATTCAGGGAAGTGCGTATGCCAATATTGTGCGGACTGCGCAAGGTTTTCATGGGATTTTGCCTGTTGCTGCTCATCAGTTCTTGCGCCAGCCAGATGGACAACATCGACACGTTTTATACCATTCCGGTGGTCACGTATCTGCGGGAATGCCCCAAGTATGATTGCCCGGTGGTGGCCGAGATCTATAACGCCGACAAGGTGACCGTCCTGGAGAAAGACCCCGGCGGCTGGTGGCGGGTGCAATCCGAACAGAGCCAGAAAATTGGCTGGACCCAGCCGGAGTTGCTCAGCGTCAATCCCATCAGCGCCAAAACCTACTATATTGCCGTGGACGGACTGGCGTTGCGCAGTTCTCCCGCGGAAGACGCGGTGACCCGCCTTCTTTTGGGGTATGGCGACAGGGTCCAGAAAGTGGCCGAGCAAAAGGGCTGGTGGTTCGTGGTGGCGGAAAAGGACCGGTCCATCGGCTGGATCCCCGAGTTCATGGCCTCGGAAGAACCGCCGGAGCAACGGGAGGTGCAAAGCGCCCGCCTGGTCGAGTCCATGGTCACCGGTTCCCTGGCCTCCCTGGCCCAGCCCGCGGCCGGACCCCATTCCTACTTCGTGGCCGCGGAGACGGTTACCTTGCACATCATTCCCTCGGAAAGCTCGGGGGTGGTGAAGGTCCTGAAGTTGAATGACAAGGTGGCCAAAATCTCCCAGTCCGGCGCGGACTGGCTGAAGGTGCGCTACCTGGATACCGGGGCGGAAGGATGGGCGCCCGTGCGCTTTTTCAAAGATTCCCCGGTGACGGACACCACGCAAATTGTCCAGAAAAAAAAGAAGCCCGCCAAAAAACCGCGCCGGCAAAACCAGCAGGCCCAGGATGGTTTGGGGGCGGAAAATCTGGAACCCGAGGGCATGTAAGGTTCATTTGCCAATTCAGCGCCCCTCTTCTTTGGGCGTCTTGCCTGCCTGGTCTTGCACCACGTGCCGGGGGAAGGAGAAAATGTCATTCTCCGGTCATTTATCCTGCCATTTTCTGGTATGCCCGGTCAGCCCGCGTTCCTCCCCCGCACTCCTGGGGCACTGCCCCCCAAAACGCGTTTCCCCGGGAAGAGCCTCCCCCCGCCCCTTGGCCCCCAAAGGAGACCCCGCCGCCATTCCCCGAATGAAGTTTTCCGGGCTAACGCAGGCAGCATCCCATGGAAAATACCTTTATTCTCATTAACATAGCGGTCATCATCCTTCTGTTCGGCGTCACCTGGTGGTATGCCCAATCCACCAGCCGTCTGCTGCGCCAGGCCCAGAATCAGGTGACGGCCATGGAACGCCAGGCCATCACCAAGATCCAGGAACTGCAAATGTCCTATACGCAGATTCTCCGGGAAATCAGAGAGCGCCAGCAGACGGAAGACAAGCTGAAGATCAGCGAGGCCCGCTTTGCGGCCTTCATGCGGCATCTGCCCGGCACCGCCTCCATGCGGGACGCAGATGGCCGCTACCTGTTTGCCAACGAGACCTGGGAGAAGGTGTTCGGCCGGGCGCCGGGGGATTGGTGGGGCAAGACCCTGGATGAAGTCTGGCCCGCGGACTTCGGCCAATCCTTCCTGGAGATGGATCAGCGCATCCTGGAGGGCGGGCAGCCCGTGGAAAGGATAGAAACCCTGGAGCAGAACGGCCTCACCCATTTCTGGCTGATCAACCGGTTTCCCATCATGGACCAGGAGGAGCGGGGCCTCATGGTGGGCACCATCGGCATCGACATCACCGCCCGGCGGCAGGCGGAGGAGGCCTTGCGGGCCAGTGAAAAGAAGCTGCGCTCTTTGACCTCGCAGCTGCTCCTGGCCCAGGAAAACGAGCGCAAGCGGCTGGCCGTGGAACTGCACGATGAGCTGGGGCATTCGCTGCTGATCCTCAAATTGCGGCTGGAATCCCTGGAGGAGCAGTTGCAGCCCGAGCAGGTTTCCTTAAAGAGCGAAGTGCAGAAGATCCTGCACTTCATCACCGACACCATCGGCGAGGTGCGGCGGCTTTACCTGGACTTAAGCCCGGGCGATCTGGAGGACCTGGGGCTGACCGCGGCCTTGCACTCCCTGGTGGAGGATTATGTCACGCTGCAAAAAAGCATCACCTGGGACATCAGGATGGACAACCTGGACGGCCTCTTTCCCTTGCCCATCCAGACCGCCATTTACCGGGTGGTGCAGGAGGCCCTGACCAATATCGGCAAGCATGCCCAGCCGAAAAATGTCTCCCTGGAAATCACCAAGGGTCAGGAGGCGGTTGCCTTCCTGGTGCGCGACGACGGCGAAGGCTTTGACAAATACAAGATATTTGCAGAGAAAAAAACCCTGGGGTTGCTGTCCATGGAAGAACGGGTCAAGATTCTGGGAGGAGCCTTTGACCTGTTGAGCCAGAAAGGCCACGGGACCAGCATCTCGTTTACCATTCCCCTGCTGCGGGAGGGAGCGCCGGGTGAGCCCCTTTAATGTCGTTCTGGCCGACGATCATGCCATGTTCCGGGAGGGGGTGCGCAAAATCATCGAACGCATCGCCGATGTGCGCATCACCGGCGAGGTCAACGACGGCCTCGAACTGCTGGAGCTTCTGAAACAGACCACGCCCGACCTGGTCATCCTTGACCTGTCCATGCCCAACCTGCGGGGCCTGGAGGCCATCCGCGAGGTCAAGAACCTCTATCCCCAGGTGAAGATTTTGGTCTTGACCATGCACCGGAAAAAGGAATTTATCCGCCAGGCCCTGGCCGACGGCGCGGACGGCTTTTTGCTGAAGGAAGACCCGGGCGGCGAGCTGATCCGGGCCGTGCAAACCGTGCAGAAGGGGGAAAAGTACCTCTCGCCCCTGCTCTCCGGCGCGGTGATGAGCCTGAACCTGGCGGAGGAGAAACGGGATCATCTGACCATGCGGGAACGGGAGGTTTTGAAGCTTCTGGCCGAGGGCAAACGGGCCCAGGAAATCGCCGACGTTCTCTTCATCAGCGTCAATACGGTGCGGCGGCACCGGTATAACATCATGGAAAAACTGAACCTCAAGACTATGGCCGATCTGGTCAAGTACGCCATCTCCCAAAACTATATCCCCGATCATTTTTAAGCGCCGGTTTGCATATGATCGAAATGACCATATGAAAATGGACATTCCGGGCATAGACCTTCCTGCCGTCCTGTTACATCCTTAAGGTGCAGTCATATCCATTTTTGGGTCAAAGGCCGCAGCCTGACGTTCCGGGGCGGCCTGTGGGATAGGGGAGCATTCATGACAATGCCGCCGCGCAAAGAGACGTCCCGGGCCAAAGCAGGCCAGTGCCCCCGGGCGCCGCGTGCACTCGGACAATCCCGGCAGCCGGCTGCCGCCGGGGAGAGTCCGGAAGGCGGCAGGATGCGGCGTAAGGCGATCCTGCTCATCGGTGAGCAGTCGCCTGCCATGGGAAAGATCAGAGGTATTCTGAAAGATTGGGGTTACCAGATCAGTCCGGCGCCCGAGGCCTTGATTACCAGGGAAGACGTGAAGAATCTGCATTTTGATCTGATCCTGGTCAGTTTGGAGGGCAATGAGGCCGATAAGCTGAAGCT
Source organism: uncultured Desulfobacterales bacterium (assembly GCA_964522695.1). Lineage (GTDB taxonomy): Bacteria > Desulfobacterota > Desulfobaccia > Desulfobaccales > 0-14-0-80-60-11 > VGSQ01. The sequence goes on along the minus strand of CAZFWX010000014.1, from coordinate 11,401 downwards.
CATGCGGCGAGCCAAGAAAAGCTCCCCCCGGGCCAAACTGGTGGTGGTGGGGCACCCCGACATGACCCTGCCGGCGGAGGGGTTTGGGGTCAAGGTGGATGATTATCTGTTGGCCTCTTTTTCCGCCATGGAACTGTCCACCCGGGTGGACCGCTGTCTCGGGGGTGATACGGTGGTCTGGGACCATCCCCCGGAAAAGACGGACGTGATCAACGGACAGGTGCTGCACTCCTTAAAGGGGAAGGTTCGTGATCTCCACACCGGGCTGCTTTCTGTCAAAGCGCGCCTCAATATGCTGATTTTAGAAGAATGCGGATTTTTCGATGACCGGAAAATCAGCAAGATGCGGGATATGTCCCAGGAATTACTCAATTTGACCAGCGTGGTGGAAGATATACTTTGCAATATGTTCATTTGCTGCAATGCAAAAGAATTATATTCCATCTAATGCAAAGTGTCGCCTGGACTCATGATCATTGGGTGATCCATTTATTTGAAATAAAAAAATACACTCGGAGATGCACTCATGGATTTTGCCGTCAGTCTGTTCTGCGGCGGAGCAATTCTGAGTATTTTGTCGATCTCCGTATTAACTATCAAGTTTCGCATGGCCCAAAAAGTTAGCAAGGCCATCCAAGAGGTTCACCATGAAACTAAAATGCCTGCAGGATAACTGCCCAGAGACCGGACAACGGGTCGACATGCTGCGGTGTTGCGGAGAACACTCCTGGAGTAAACCCTGCAAATACTATGGCAGCACGCCCTGGTCCGAATTCATGTTCGCCACCTGTGAACACCCGGAGGCCTCGATCCAGGCCCTGTCCCGGCAGGACCATACTGGAGGGGAACTCGCGGATGACAACACGATGCTGTGTTACTACGACGTCAAGTCTCAGAAAGTGGTCGTGCGCAGCGTGGGACTGACGGAATTTTTAAAAAGCGTTTTGGATGATAATAGCATCATCCATGAAATCGAGCAGGAGCTGGTGCATTGTGGGATCTTGGACAGGTAAGTTTCGGCGGATTCAATAATGCCTATCAGCATTTTTGTTGCCACACCTGCACACCGCCATAAGCCATTTTCATGGCACGGTTTACAGGAGAACGAAGAATTATCTTGACATTAAATAATTTTCTTGTAAAATAGCCATAAGTTTAGCATGTCAGACCTCATCAGGGCCACAAGTCCTGGAAAAAATCGGACGGGGGTGCTAATTCCCGGCCGTTTTTTTTTGCCTGACTGCTGTGCGCCCTGCTTTTTTGGCGGGAATCATTTCAGGAGGTTTTACAATGAAGGAAACGGGTACGGTTAAATGGTTTAATGACTCCAAAGGCTTTGGCTTTATTTCCCGGGAAAGCGGTCCGGATGTGTTTGTGCATCACAGCGCCATCCAGAGCGACGGCTTCCGCTCCCTGGCAGAAGAGCAGGCGGTGGAATTCGAAGTAACCCAGGGTCCCAAGGGTCCTCAGGCCCAGAACGTCGTCAAGCTTTAGGCCAAAAAGTCTGTCAGGCTGAACACCGGCAGTCTCTGGACCGCCGGTGTGTCAGGGCTTTGTTATTTTGAGAGGTTGGACTTGGCACGAAACCGTTACGGGTGGCAAAAGCGCGCCAAAGAACTGGCCCGCAAAGAGAAAAATGACGAAAAAATGAAACGTCGCCAGGGGAAAACCACTCCACCGCCGGCGGAGGAAAACCCCGAGGTGTTTGAAGAGGCACTTAAGGTTCCTGAAGGGGCGCATGTGCCGGACGAAGACTCCGGCGCTCCCGGATCGGCAGGCAACAAGGAGATGAGATGAGTATCAAATTGTATGTGGGCAATCTGTCTTACGAGATGACCGAAGCACAGCTGAATACGCTTTTTTCCGAAGCCGGCGAAGTGACCTCGGCCAAGATCATCACCGACCGGCAAACCGGTCAACCCCGCGGCTTCGCGTTTGTGGAGATGGAGACCAAAATGGATGGCCAGAAGGCCATTTCCATGCTCAACGGCAAGCAGATTGACGGGCGCCCTCTGGCCGTCAATGAAGCCAAGCCGCAGCAACGGGGCGGATTTGGTGGAGGTGGCCGGGGCGGCCGCCGTTAGACCCGGAGTTCAGGCGGCCGGAGGCGGGTGCGACCCGCTGCCGGCGCCTGGACAGTCGGGAAATGACAAGGCGGCCCTCTGGCCGCCTTTCTTTTCAGAGACCGGGACGTATGCCCCGTTCCCGCTCTTGCTTGCTCGTCACGGCAGACAAAGGATTTATCGGCGCACGATGGACCTTGGACTGCATGAACCCGAAGAGGCGCCGCCTCTCTCATATGAATTGATCGGGAACTCCTGCGGCGGCGAGGTGGAATGGCAAAGTCACAGCAATCCCTCCCGGTAAGACCGGCAAGGAGAAGGTGATGAGTATCAGATTAGCCGTGAGCAACCTGCCCCAACATATGACCGGGGAAGAGTTGCAGACCCTTTTTTCCGAGGCAGGTCTGGTGGCCTCAGCCAAGATCATTACTTACCTGCACAACGGGGAGTCCTGCGGTTACGGCTTTGTGGCTATGAAAAGCCAAGAGGAGAAGGAGAGGGCCATTGCCCTGTTCGACGGCCGCCTGGTTAACGGCAGGCCCCTGGCCGTCAGAGAAGACTGGCCCCAGTCAAAACCCGCCTTTGGCCGCCGCTACCGCACCCCCCGGTGACCGTGTGAGCCGATTGGGCCAGTTCGATCACCTCACCTGCCCGGTCCCCAGGAGACATCTGCGGTGGCGGGCCCCGGACTTGTGACCGGTGGTCATGAATTGCGGGAAGGGCGATGGCTTCCTGCCGTCTCTCGCCCTCCCCGCCGGTTACCCTGAGACCTCGAGAACCTCAAAATGGTGAAAACCAAAACCAGCTATCCGGTTTACTGGCGGTGAAAGCCAGAGGACGGCCAACTCGGCCGGAGAGGAGGCAACCCGTGAAACCAAAAGACGTTCGGGTAATTTTTTCGGAATTTGACGCTTATTGCGAAACCCTGGATAGAAACGGCTGCATCAGCTACCCGGCCACCATCGTCTGGAATGGGGCGGGGCCTGATAACGGTCAGCCGGTGGTGATGATTCTGCAGGAACTCCGCCAAAGCGATGACCTTCCTCCTGGTGAATTGCAGGTCCCCTGGGAGATTTTGCAGCAGGTGCGGCAAGCCGGCTATCGGGCGCAGCCCCTCAGCCTCGGGGAAATGAAGGAATATTGGCGAAGGGCTGGGCGTCTGAGCGTTAAAAACCATTGGCACCCTGAGGCCCGGCTGGTCCAGTATTAGGTTGACCCGGATCCTCTGGCTGCGCCAGGGGGGAGGAAAAGTGACTCCTTGTGGAGAGCCGCCATCCAGCCGCACCCTGCCTCGCACAGGCCCGGCCGGTCTGCCTGTCTCTCCCGGAGATTAGAAATCCATTTCCTGGGCCTGTAAAGGCCGCACCATGAAGGCCACGTCGTACGTTTTCCCCTGAAGGTCCACAAAGTAATCTTCCAGGATCGCCTTGGTTTTAAAGCCCCGGGAAGAAAACGCTTTGAGGACGCTTTTCAATTCCGTCACCACCTCCGCCTTCAGCCAGTGCAGATTTTGTTTGGAAGCCAAATAGATCAGGGAGTCCAGCAGGAGTGAGCCCAAGCCCAGGCCCTGAAGAGGCTGGGCCACCAGAATCTGTTGGATCTCCCCCACCTTCAGAGAGGCATTGTGGCCCTTCTGGAGATAAATGCTGGCCACGGGCTTTTTGGTGTCCAGTTCCATGGCCACCAGGGAAATGATCTGGTGAGCCTTGGCGGGGTCCAGCCAGGAATTCACCACCTCCTGGTCCCTGAAATCCAGTTGGCAGAACTGCAAGGTTTCCTTGGGGGTTTGCTTCAGGAACTGGACGAACCCCTCGTGGTCGCCATTGTTGAGCATGCGGATCTGCAGCTTCAAGCCGTTTTTCAGGGTGCAAAACTTGCTGTAGGTAGAGGGGCATTCCATGGCTTTCCTCCTGAGCGCGGCAAAGAGTGAATGCTTTGCGCCGTTAGCTTCCATGGCAGATACCCCCGGCCCGGCAACACATACTGTTGCAACCCACCAGATGGCAGGGCGCCTTTTTTTTCTGCGGACCTGCGGCACACCGGCCAGGTCCTCGACAAGTCTTGTTCACGATTTTCTCCTTCAGGAACCGGATGGCCTGTTCGGCATCGCGGTCCAGCCAAATGCCCAGGGCTTGCTGAAGCTCAGCAACGCTCAAATGGATGACGGCATCAGCGCCTGCGTTCATGGTAAACCTCGTGGGCAATTTACCTTCGGGGTCGCGAAGAGCCTTACTTAGGGGTGAAATGTTGGTGTGCTTTTAGGGTAAGATTTCCCGGACAGCCCCACAACTCGAAAGATTACTAGGTTTTCGGGAAAAACCTTCTAGTGGCGGGGCTCAATATTCCTGGATTTCCGGGGTCCAGGCGGCGGAAGGGCCGGGACGGCGGAAGTCTCGGCCTCATCCCGCCGGAAAGAAGGGAATTGACTCTGACCGACTGCCCGGGGTATATTGACAGCACCTTTTTCGTGAACTAAATTAATGTCATAGAAGCCTCTGCGGACCCGATGACCGAAGACAGTCCACTGCGAGGGGAGGCGCTGCCATGCAGCGCTTTTTTTTTTCGCACCAGACGTCGGCTTAAGACGTTCCCGAAACGGCGGCCAAAGCCTCCCCGGCGATCCTGCCAGCCCCTCCACCTGTGCCCGGCGCCTCTGTTCCAGGCCGACTCTCCTTGTTCTGACAAGAATGGCACAAAGCGCCGCTCTCCTGGTTTCATCTGCCGGGGGAGCAAGGCAATGCCCCATAAAGTTCACGGCTTTCCCCATCGTTAGGTCAACTGTCTTGACCGGGAGGGGATTATGTCCGACTTTTTCAAGGGCCAACTGGATTACATCTTCTTCTTTTACGGGGCCGCCTTCCTGCTCCTGGTCCCCCTCTGCCTCTTCCTGCAGGGGCGAACCAAACGCAAGCTAGCCTGGAGTTGGCTGGGCTGGTTCGGCGCCGCCCACGGCGCCAATGAATGGCTGGATCTTTTAACCCTGAGCCTGGGCTCGACCCCTGCCCTGCAGGTTGCCAGACTGGGGCTGCTGGCCATATCCTATGTTTTCCTGGCGGAATTCGGGCGGGCCAGCATTGCCGGAATGAAAGGGCGCGGCCCCGGCCGCGCCAGCCTGCTGCTCCTGGCCGGCCTGGCCGCCTTGGGGGGGCTGGCCGGGACGCCCGGGCTCTTTGCCGCTACCCGCTATGCCCTGGGGTTTACTGGCGGCCTCTGGGCGGCCGGGGCCCTCTTCCTGGCGGCCCGGGGCGTCCCCAGAACGTCCGGGCCATTGCGGGCCGCGGCTGTTGGCATGGCGGGGTATGCCCTGGCTTCCGGCCTGGTCGCCAACCCCGCCCCTTTCTTTCCCGCCTCCTGGCTCAATTACGATTCGTTTCTGGCAGCCGCGGGTGTGCCCATCCAGTTGATCCGCGGTCTGCTGGCGGTGTGGATCTCCGGTTCCCTGTGTTTTCTGGCCCTGGCCTGCCTGGATCTGGACCGGGACCGCCGCTTCCGCTCCTGGTTCCGCCACCTGATGATCGCCAGCATGGCGGGACTCATCTTTCTGTGGGCCGGCGGCGGCTTCCTCACCCATTATTTGGGCCGGTTCGCCGACCAGGAGATGCAAAATGATTATGAAGACGACGTGAAGGTGCTCCGTCAGGCGATTGTGGAAAGAATGGGGGAAGCCGACCGTCTGGCTAAATTCGTGGCTGAAACTCCAGAAATTCTTCCCGCTTTGAAGGATAAGAAACCCCGGAATGTGGAGAAAGTCAGTTCCCTGCTGGACCGTTGCAGCGAAACCATGCCCCAGTCCGTCTGTTATCTCATGGACTCCCAGGGCTTCACCCTCACGTCCTCCAACCGCAACGCCCCGGACAGCTTTGTGGGCAAGTCGTACGCCTTCCGGCCCTATTTCCAGGACGCGGCCAAAGGCTCCTGCGGCAGATACTGGGCGCTGGGCGTCACCTCCAAGGAAATGGGCTACTACGCCAGTTGCGCGGTGCGGGACCAGACGGGCGCCATCCTGGGCGTGGCCGTGGTCAAGAGGGTTATCGAAGAGATCAAAAAGGTGTTCCCCGACCGTTCCCTGGGGGTCATCATCGACCCCCACGGCATTGTGGTCATGTCGAACCATCCGGCCCTGGTGCTGCGCAGCCTCTGGCCGCTGTCTTTGGAAACCCGGAGGGAACTGCTGGCTTCCCGGCAATTCGGCGAGGGACCCTTTGCCCCCATCCTGGCCCGGAAGGTCCCGGATGGCGGCGAGGTCCTGCTGGAAGGGAAACGCCTGCGGCTGCTGTGGCAGCCGGCGTTTTGGGAAAACTGGTCCTTTGTCATCCTCACCGCCATGACGCCCATCGTCCAGGCCCGTCTCCTGGGCATCAGCGCCATCGCCCTGTTATCACTCCTCTTGCTCGGCTTCCTCACTGTCGTCATCATTATGCGGGCCAGCGAAGAAGGCTTCCGGCAACTCTTTGAGCATGCCGTCGATATTCTCATCCTTCATGACAAGGGTAAAATTACGGCGGTCAATAAGGAGGCCTGCCGCCGGCTGGATTACACCCGGGAGGAACTGTTACAGAAATCCCTGTTTGACATCGAGGTGGGCATCGGCAAAGAGGACCTCCTGACCCTGTGGGAACAGGGGGGCGAGCTGGTCACTATTAACGGCATGTACCGGTGCAGCGACGGCTCCACCTTCCCGGTGGAGATCCGGGCCGGGGAGATCAGCTATCAGGGGCGAAACCTGAGACTGGCTGCGGTCCGGGATGTCACCGAACGGCAGGAGGCCGAGCGCGCCCTGCACACGGAACGCCAGCGCCTCTTCAACCTGCTCAATGAACTCCAGGCCTCCATATACCTGAAGCGTCCGGATTATTCCGTGGTGTACGCCAACAAATTTTTCCTGGAGCGCTTTGGGGAACCGGGCGCCCGCCTGTGCTATGAAATCATTTTCGGCAGGCGGCAGCCCTGTGATCGGTGTCCCTCCTCAACCATCTTTGCGACGGGGCAGCCCCAGGAGTGGGAGGCCACCTCTCCGAACGGGCACACCTACCAGGTCTACGGCTACCCCTTCGCCGACGTGGACGGCAGCCCCCTGGTCCTGGAGATGGGCATCGACATCACCGCCCGGAAGCGGGCCGAGATGGAGTTGGCAGCCCGGGAAGAGGTCTTGCGTAGGAGCCAGGAAAGCTACCGGCGCCTGGCCACCCAACTGATGACCTTCCAGGAGACGGAACGGCAGCGCCTGGCCCGGGAACTGCACGACGATCTGACGCAGCGGCTGGCGGTTCTGGCCATGGAAGCCGAAACCCTGGAGATGCAGATGTCCCGGAGCCCGGGGGCCGCTCCGGCCAAATTGAAGGAGATTAAAAATAATCTCGTCAAACTGTCCATGGACGTCCACGCCATCTCCCGGCGCCTGCATCCGTCCATCCTGGACGATCTGGGGCTGGCCGACGCCATCGCCTCGGAATGCGCCTCCTTCCGGCAGCGCCAGGGCGTGGTGGTGAATTATCATGCGGCCGGCATCCCTGCAGCGGTGCCTAGGGAAACTGCCATCAATCTTTACCGGATCGCCCAGGAGGCCCTGAGAAATATTTCCAGCCACGCCCAGGCAACCACCGTGGATGTAACCCTCATCGGGGAAAATGACTCCCTCAACCTGAGCATCAAAGACAACGGCCAGGGATTTGACACCCAGGGCAAGAAATTGGCGGGGCTGGGGCTGGCCAGCATGCAGGAGCGGGCCTTTCTCATCGGCGCCGAATTCGCCATCCGCTCCCAGCCGGGCAACGGCACCCGGATCGACGTCACCGCCCCCCTCACCAGGAGGACCGCATGAAACGCACGACGGTCTTGTTGGCGGATGATCACAAAATCGTCCTGGATGGTCTGAAGAGCTTACTGGAATCCCAGTTCGAACTGGTGGGCACGGTGGAAGACGGCCGCGCCCTGGTGTCCCAGGCCGAGAGGCTGCGCCCCGAAGTCATCGTCGTGGATATTTCCATGCCGCTGTTGAACGGCATTGAGGCGGTGCGCCAGATCAAAAAAAATGACCCCTACGTCAAGGTCGTCTTCCTCACCATGCATCCCGATGTCACCTATGCCATCCGGGCCTTCGAGGCGGGCGCGGCGGGCTACGTCCTCAAACATTCCGCCTCGTCGGAGCTGCTCACCGCCATTCATGAGGCCATCCAGGGGAGAACCTACGTCACCCCCATGATCGCAGGCGAATTGATGCAATCCTACCAGGCGGGGACGCACCGCCAGCCGGATACGGCGCAGCAGTTGACGCCGCGCCAGCGGGAAATCCTGCAGATGTTGGCGGAAGGCCGCACAGTCAAGGAAATCGCCCAGATCCTGAACATTTCCACCCGCACGGTGGAGTTTCACAAATACAATCTCATTTCCCGGCTGCACCTGAAGAGCTTTCCGGCCCTCGTCCAGTTCGCCATCCGGCACGGCATCGCGGAGGCGGAACCGGTGGACGACGGCTTTCCCGCCGAGGACAAATAAGGTCTTCGGATCTTTCTCGTTCCGGCCTTCCGGGGCTTCTTCCGGCATCCCGGCCGGCCAGGCTAAGGTGAGGAAATATTTTTCTTTTCCTGGTCAGTCAATGGTATCATGCCCCGAGGAAAAGACCCGCTTTGGGGCGCTCCCGCGATTTCCCCGGCAGGCCAGGGCCATGGACAGAAAAACGGGCTGGGCAATCCTGATCGTCATCCTCAGTTGCGGCTTTGCGCTGCTGGCCGCCCAGGCAGGGTGGCTGACGGGAATGGACCAGACCTGGTACGATGCCTGGCATCACCTGGCCGGCTACCGTTACCCGCCGCAGCACGTGGTCATCGTCTCCATGGACGAAGAGAGCCGGCTGGCCCGGCTGGACGAACCTCTGGTCTTCTGGGGGCCTCATTTTGCCAAAGCCATAAGCGTTCTGCGCCAGGCCGGGGCTAAGGTCATCGGCCTGGATTTTTTATTTCTGGTGACTGCGGAAGCCTGGCTTAAGAAAATGGCCGCCGGAGCCAGCCAGGCCAGCCGGATTTTTGATCTGCCTTTGCGGGAGCAACTGGCTGCGGGTCAGGTGGTGCTGGCCGGTTCCCTGGTTTTCGACGCCCGGGGCCAGGGGCAGATCCTCTGGCCGCCGCCGGATTATTGGGGCGCCCTTCCCGGCAAGCTGGACGATGTGGGCCTCATAAATTTTTACAATGACGCGGACGGAGTAGTCCGGCAATTTATCGCCGCCCTGCGGGACGACGCCGGGGAATCGGGGGCTGCCTTCGCCGCGCTCCTGGCAGAGCGTCTGGCGCCCCTTCCCCCCCTCGAGGAACCCTTTCCCCGGTATGTGGGCTATGCGGGTCCGCCCGGGACCTTCCCCCGCATTTCTTTCAACCGCCTGCTGAGCCCCGCGGCCGCCAGCGATCCCGAAGTCCAGAAGGTGCGCGGCAAGGTGGCGATCATCGGCTCCGAGGTGGCCGGCAGCCAGGATATCGTCCTCACTCCCTATGCCCGGAGCCTGCTGGCGTATCCCAGCCAGATGATGAGCGGCGTGGAAATGCACGCCAACATCGCGGAAACCCTGCTCACGGGCCGCTTTCCCCGGGCTGCGCCCCTGGCCTGGCGCCTGCTGGCCCTGGCCGCGGCGGGCCTTCTGGCCACCGGCGCGTTCCTGCGGCTGTCCCCTTTCATGGGACTGGCCGTCCTTTTCAGCTTCTGCGGGCTCGCCGTCCTGCTCTCCTTCCTGTGCTTTCTCGGCGGCTGGGTGCTGCCGGTGACCGCCGGGCAGCTGGCCATGGGCCTCAGCTATTTGGGAACCCTGGGCTGGCGCCTCACCGGGGAGGAGCGGGCCCGGGTGCGGTTGCGCCGCCTCTTCGGCCGCTATGTGGCCGACCCCGTGGTGGAGCAGCTCGTGCAATCGGGGAAAGAGCCGGATCTGGGGGGCGAGGCCCGGCAGGTGACGGTCCTGTTTCTGGATATCCACCGCTTCACCGCCATGTCCGAGCGCCTGCACCCCCACGAAGTCATGGAGCTGCTCAACACCTTTTTCAGCCGGGTCTGCGAACCGGTCTGGCAGGAAGGCGGCACGGTGGACAAGTTCATGGGCGACGCGGTGATGGCCGTCTTCGGCTCGCCGCTGGACCTGCCCGACCACGCCCGGCGGGCCCTGGCCGCCGCCCTGGGCATGGCGCAGGTGGTGCGGGAGTTTGACGTCTGGATGGGGCGGCGATTCCCTAAGCGGGGCCTGCCCCGTTTCAGCGCGGGGCTCGGCCTGCACACCGGCGCCGCGGTGGTGGGCAACCTGGGCTCTCCCCGGCACATGGATTTCACGGCCATCGGCGATACGGTGAACACCGCGGCCCGCCTGGAGGGGGTGAGCAAGGACCTGGCCTGGACCATTGCCGCGAGCCAGGCGACGGTGGAAGCGGCCGGCCCCGGCGTGATTACCGGCCGCTCCCAGGAAGTGCAGATCAAGGGCCGGGAAAGCCCGGTCAGCGTCTTTGAGGTGCGGGGGTTGGGTGAAAATGGCCTGTGATCAACGCAAGTCCATGTCATACCCCTTGGAGGGAATCATGAAAAAGGGCATCTGGGGAAAATTCACCGGCGCCAGCACCCTGCTGCTCTCTGCTGTGCTTTTCGCCCTAGGCAGCGGGGCCCAGGCCCACGCTCAGGCCGCGGACGCGGGGCTGGTCACCAGACTCACAGGTGAAGCCGTCTACTGGAACGACACCGATCAGAAGCAGGCTGCGCCGGTGCAAAACCTCATGAAGGTGCGCCAGGGGGACCGTTTCAAGATTCCCGCCGGGGGCAGCCTCGAGGTGCTCTACTTCGCCAGCGGCCGCCAGGAATCCTGGCAGGGTCCGGCCACTTTCAAGATCGGGGCTGAGGCCGGGCAGGCGGAGCAGGGCGGACCGCCCCAGGTGGCCATGGTGCCCCTCAAAGTCAGTCAGCGCATCGGTCAGGCGGCCTTGCCCCTGCCCCGGGCCAGCCTGCGCTATGGCGGGGCGCTCAGGCTCATGGGGGCCAAGGAAGCGCCCCCGGAAGGCAAGGAAAAGGCCGGGCAAACCGGCCCGGCCAGGCAGGAGGCGGAAAAAACCGCGCTGGCCCTGGAGAAAAAAGCCAAGCCCCTGGACTTCACCCCCCAGCTCTACCGGCTCAGCGTGCTGGCGGACCTGGGTCAATATGAGGAAATGGAGAAAATCATCGACGATATGCTGCAGCAGAAGCCCAAGGACCCGGCCTTGCTGGCCCTGAAAAAGTGGGCCCGGGACCAGGCCCAGGCCCGCGGCCCCGGCGGCCCCGGCAGATAAGGAGGGAGCCATGGCGACGTCTCAGTCTGTCAGATGGTCTTTCGGCGGGCGGCT
>CAZFWX010000013.1:0-39083 GCA_964522695.1 uncultured Desulfobacterales bacterium | reverse complement strand
GTTTGTAGCGTTTATAAATTTGTGGGTGGGGGCCTGGGGGGCGCGCCCCCTGCCCCCTCCCTCAAACTCCCTCCCCCAACCCCTTAGAGCCTTGAGGACCGGGACGGTCAGGGCTCTGGCCTTCCCTCGATCAGTTTAACTCCATGCCCCATAAGTCTTCCTTAAAATTGCAGGCCTTGGTTTTTTCCCTGGTATGGGCCGCGTTCACCACGGTTTACCTCACCCAGCCGGTGTTGCCGGTGATCCAGGGCGAGTTCGGGGTGAGCGCCCAGGTGGCCTCCCTCACCGTCTCCGCGGTGATCCTGGGCATGGCCCTGGCCAATCTGCCCTTCGGGGTGCTGGCGGATAAGGTGCCGGCGCCCCGCCTCATCACCCTGGGAGGCACGGTGGTGGTCCTGGCGGGTTTCTTCTGCGCCTGGACCGGGAGCCTCCCTCTCCTGGTGGCCGGGCGCTTTCTCCAGGGAGTGTTCATCCCCTGCCTCAGCACCTGCGTGGCCGCATACCTGTCTGAAGCCCTGCCACCCGAAAGGCTTAACGTGGTCATGGGGGCCTACGTGTCGGCCACCGTGGCCGGCGGGCTCTCCGGCCGCCTCCTGGGAGGCTGGATTCATCCGCCCCTGCATTGGCGCTACGCCTTTGTCACCGCCTCCCTCTTTCTCTTAGCCGCCACCTGGATCGCGGCCCTGCATCTGCCCCGCCCGGAACGCCGCATGATGCCCGAGATGCAGGAGGAGGGCTTCCTCAGCCTGCTGGCCCGGCCGGAAATCCGGCGTCTGTACCTGGTCCCCTTCGGCGGCTTTTTCGTTTTCTCATCGGTGTTCAACTACCTGCCCTTCTATCTGGCCGGCCCGCCGTTCCACGCCTCCATCCAGGCTATCACCGCCATGTACCTCACCTATATCGTCGGCATCGGCATCGGCCCCGTGGCAGGGGCGGTGAGCAACCGCCTGGGCAACGGCGCCACCATGGCTCTGGGTTCGGTCATTTTCGGCGCGGCCCTGCTGGCCACCCTGATTCCCGCCACCTGGGCCATCGTCGCGGCCTTGCTTCTGGTGTGCGCCGGTTTTTTCTCCATCCACGCGGCCGCGGCGGGCTCCCTGAACCGCCAGCTCACCGGCAGCCGGGGCCGGGCCAACTCCCTCTACGTGCTCTCCTACTATCTGGGGGGGGCAGCCGGCATTTCGCTCAGCGGCGTGGCCTACGGCCTGGCGGGGTGGCTGGGCCTGACGGCCCTGGGGCTGGCCACCCTGCTCATCCCCCTGGCCGTGGGGCTGCAAATAAGGCGCCTGGAAAACGGTCGAGCCGTAAGAGCCCGCGGGTAAGCGCCTTGCCGCAAAGAAAATCCGGCTCATGGCCCCCAAGTTTGTTTTCCCGGCAAAATATGGGAAAATAGACAATACGTCTTTGTGGAAATTCCCGTGACGGAGTTTAACGTTCGCATCATTCCGGTGTCTAAAATTATGAAGCCCGGTGAGGATGCCCCATGACCGACCCTCACCTCGTAGCCCGGGCGCAAGAGGGTGATCTCCCGGCCTTCGAGGAACTGGTAAAGAAGTACCAGAAGGAGATTTATGGCCTGGCCTGCCGTCTGGTGATGGATCCTGAAGAAGCCAAGGATCTGGCCCAGCAGGCTTTTCTCCAGGCCTTTGTCCATATCCGGGACTTTCGGCAGCAGTCCCAGTTTAGGACCTGGCTGTTCCGGATCGCCATCAATCAGTGCTATAACTTTCTGAAAAACAGGAAGAAATTCGGCGATCCGGTGGATGTGCAGGAACTGCCGCTGGCAAGCCAGGAGGAATCCCCGGACGACACGCTGGCGGCAGATGAAGAGCGGCGGCGCTTATACGCCGCTTTGGGACGCCTGCCCGCCAAACAGCGGGCCGTCATCACCCTCAAATTGGAGCAAGGTCTTTCCTATGAGGAAATCAGCGGGGTCTTGGGGGGCACCGCCGGGGCCGCCCGGGTCAATTATTGCCAGGCGCTCAAGACCCTGAGAAAGTATCTGCACAGCGAGGACGACCATGAAGTGGCGATGCGCTCTATACCAACGGTGGCTGCCCGGCCATCTCGACGGTGAGTTGACCGGCTTCCGGCAGAGGCGGCTTGCGGCGCATCTGGCGAAGTGCGCGGCCTGCCGCCGCGAAGCCGAGGAGTTGGGGGAGATTATCGGGCTGGTCCAGGCCCATCCCCTACCCGAGCCAGACGCCGCCTTCTGGCAGGACTTTTCCCGGGAACTGCACCTGAAACTGGCCCACGCGGCGCCAGCCGAACCGCCCAAACGCTGGTTCCGCCTGTCCCCGGCCCTGATGGCCGCGCCGGTACTGGCCGTCCTGCTGGTGTGGTTCGCCACCCATATCTCCATAACCCCCACGCAGAAGAGCACGGTGGCGCAAAACGGCGTGTCCGATCAATTGGTCTATGCCGGCATGGATGACGATCTCTGGCAAAGTGAGGAATTTCCCAGTTGGGACGTGAATGCCGTCGTCGCCGACTTGACCGAGCATGAGCGGGAAATCCTGCTCAAGAAACTGCGTTATTAGGAGACCAGGTGCCATGCGGCGCGTTCTCTCTTATCTTCTCATGGGTCTGACACTGGCCAGCCTGGCGCCCCTGGCCCTGGCCCAACCCCCCTCCTCCAAAGTGGATCAGTTCACAGAGCAGATCAAGCAGACCCAGTTGGGGCCGGCCATCGGGGTGGACCAGAGCACCGTGGACCTGCTCATTCAGATCGACCGACGCTATAAACCCCTCAAAGCCAAACTAAGGCAGGAAATGATCGACGAATTGAAGCGTCTGAAAGAGGTGCTGCGCCAATCCGATCCCCCCCAGGAAGAAGTCCGGGCCATTCTCAACTCCATGTTCCAGAAGCGTCAGGAAAACAGCGCCTTGCAGCAGAAACAGCTGGAAGAGGAAATGGCCATCCTCTCCCCGGTGCAGCAGGGGCGCTACCTTCTTTTCCTCATGGATCTGCGCAAACAAATCGCCAAAGAGGTCATGAAGCTGCGCGGCGGCCAGGGCGCCGCCAGCGGCGCGCCTCCGGCCAGCCCCGGTCCGGCGGGGGAGATCCCGGCCTCCCAGCCCCCGAACCGCTGAAGCCAATTCTGAGAAAAATTTTCTGACAGGTTGGATGGGGGCAGGCATCTTGCGCGCCCCCTGTTTTTTGCTCTCCCTCTCCCCCCGGAAAAGGGCTTGCCAAGGCCTGAAGGACGTGGTTACAATAAATTCCACTGCCGGAGTGGTGGAATGGGTAGACGCAGGGGACTCAAAATCCCCCGGGCCGCGCGCCTGTGCGAGTTCGAGTCTCGCCTCCGGCACCAGTTCCATCTGCGACTTCCCTGGGGCCCAGACCGGCCGGTCTGGGCCTTCGGTTTTTTATGCGGCGCTCTTTGCGACACCGCCCTGCTGTCGTCTTCTGATGTTTCAGGATGAGGCTCGTTGGGGCCGGACGAATGACCCGCGCCGGCGCCGGCTCCCAGGCGTTTTCGGCCGGCATCCTCTTTTCGGGGAAAGAAATTTCCGGACCTGCCTTAACATTTCCTCTTGCCTCACCTCTAAACGGAAAAGGAGAGGGCAGTATGATAAAGCGCGACCGCACCCCCGACTCCCGCAATTTGCCAGCTTATAGCGCGTTGCCGCCGGTGGAGGAGGCGCCCCCGGACCCCTTCACCGAGGCCCTGCCCCTTTTATTCGCCACATATCCGGAGTTCGCCAGGAGCGGGCAAAAGCTGCAGATTCTCCAGTATTGCTTCACCTACTACAGCAATCTGGATCCCGACATCCTGGAACTGCCGATCCCGGAAAGACTGGCGCACGCCGCCAATATGGCCAAGAACTTTTTGGCCGTCGTCTCCGGCGACAGGCCTTAAAGCCT
Organism: uncultured Desulfobacterales bacterium; assembly: GCA_964522695.1. Classification (GTDB taxonomy): domain Bacteria; phylum Desulfobacterota; class Desulfobaccia; order Desulfobaccales; family 0-14-0-80-60-11; genus VGSQ01. The sequence continues at coordinate 35,212 of CAZFWX010000013.1, read as the reverse complement.
GCCCGCCATCGCCTTGCTCCTCTTCCGCCGCATTGTCATCCACAGACCTCCCCTCTTTTCAGAACCTTAAAGCCTGTCAATGAAGAGGTGGATCAGCGCCTGCTAGCCGTGTCGCCGCCGGTCTGCCAGCCGCCGCCCAGGGCGCGGTAAAGGGCGATGACGGCCAGTTTTTCGTTGGCCCGGGCCTGGGCCAGGCGCAGTTCCGCTTCGAAGAGATTGCGGTCCGAATCCAAGACCTCCAGGTAGGGGGTGACGCCGCCGAAATAACGCTCATAGGCCAGCTTGGTCTGCTTGTCCAGAGCCTCGGTCTGCTTTTCCGCCTCCTGGCGCACCTCTCTGAGCTTGCGCACGGCCACCAGGGCGTCGGCCACCTCCTGGAAGGACTGTTGCACGGCCTGTTTATAGGCCAGGAGGGCCTCCTGGGTCTGGGCCTCGGCAGACCGGACGCCGGCCCGCAGGCGACCGCCGGTGAAGATGGGCTGCGCCAGGGCAGGCACGGCAATGTCCCAGAAGCTGGCCGGGCCGGTGAACAGGTGCTTTAAGGCCGCGCTTTCCCAGCCTGCGCTGCCGGTGAGGCGGATGTTGGGGTAGAGCAGTGCCTTGGCTTCGCCGATGCGCGCGTTGGCCGCCACCAGCAACTGCTCGGCGAAGCGGATGTCGGGGCGCCGTTCCAGCAGAGCCGAAGGCAAGCCCGGAGGCACGGTGACTTCCAGCTTCTGGTCCACCAGGGACTTGCCCCGGGCAATGGGCCCGGGGTTCCGGCCCAGGAGCGCGCTGATCTGGTTTTCCTTCTGTTCGATGGCCCGCTCCAGTTCGGGCACCACGGATCGGGCGCCATAAAGCAGGTTCTCCGTCATGAGCACCGGCGTCTGGGAATCCCAGCCGTAGTCGAAGCGGGCCTGGACCAGCTTCAGGGATTCTTCCCGGGTCTTGACGGTGCGCCTGCTGATCTCGAGCTGCAGGTCCAGGGAGCGCAGTTCGATATAAGCCCGGGCCAGGTCCGTCACCAGGGTCTGGATGACCGCCCGGCGGTTCTCCTCAGTGGCCAGGAGTTCCGCCCGGGCTGCTTCCGTGGCCCGGCGGATGCGGCCGAAGAAATCTATTTCCCAGGAGAGGTTGCCGAAGACCAGGCCCGCCAGCCGTTCCGTGCGGGGCACAGTGGGCGTAAAGCCGCGCTCCGAAGTGCGCACGCCCTCCAGGACCCCCGAAGCGTCCAGCGACGGGAACAGCGGCGAGCGGACGATGACCACCTGCTCCCGGGCCTGGAGGATGCGCTGGGCCGCCTTCTGGACGTCGTAATTCTCCACCAGGGCGATGCGGATGAGCTCCTGCAATTTGGCATCCTGAAAGACCTCAAACCACTTGAGCTCGCCGAAGGAGGTCTCCATCGCCTGGCTGGGAATGCCCGGCCCTTCGCCCCGGAATTTTTCGGGCGACGGATAGGGAGGCCGCTCGTAGTCGGGGCCCACGAGGCAGCCTCCCGCCAGCAGGAGGGCAATGAGCAGGACTGAGCAGGTTCTCATGGCTTTTCTCCGGAGCCCCCGGGATGGTGAGGCTGTTCGGCAACGCTGGGCTGGTGTCCTTTGCCGGGACGGTGGGAAAATTTTTCCACCACATAGAAGGTCACCGGGATGAGGAAGATGGCGATGAACGTGGCCGCCAGCATGCCGCCGATGACCGCGGTGCCCATGACTTTCCGGGCGATGGCGCCGGATCCGGAAGCCAGGGCCAGGGGTACGCAGCCCAGGATGAAGGCGAAGCTGGTCATGAGGATGGGCCGGAGCCTCAGCCGCGCCCCCTCCAGGGCCGCGTCGGCGATTTCTTTCCCCTTTTCAAACTCCACCTTGGCGAACTCGACGATGAGGATGGCGTTTTTGGCCGCCAGGCCGATGAGCATGACCAGGCCGATCTGGGCGTAGAGATTGAGCTCCATGCTTCGCATCCAGATGCCCAGAAAGGCCCCGAACACCGCAATGGGCGTGCCCAAGAGCACGCTGAGGGGCAGGGACCAGCTCTCATATTGGGCCGCCAGGATCAGGAAGACGAAGGTCAGCGACAGGGCGAAGACGACCCACGCGGGCACGCCCTCCTGGGCCTTCTTTTCCTGGTACGACATGCCCAGGTAATCGTAGCCCATCTCGGTCGGCATGGTGGCCTTGAACACGTCCTCCAGGGCCCTCATGCCCTGCGCGGAACTGTAGCCCGGGGCGGAGGTGGCGTTGATCTGTACGGCACGGTAGAGGTTGTAGCGCATGGTGAATTCGGGCCCGGCGCGCTGCTCCAACGCCGTGAGGGCGCTCAGGGGCACCGGATCGCCGTTTTTGTTGCGCACATAGAATTGGCCCAACTGCTCGGCCTGGGCCCGGTATTCCCCCTCGGCCTGCACATACACCTGCCACTGGCGGCCGAAACGGTTGAAGTAGTTGACGAAGTAGCCGCCCATGAAGGCCTGCAGCACCCGGTAGACTTCGCCGATGTCCACGCCCTGTTTCAGCACCTTGTCCCGGTCCACCTTGACGAAGATCTGGGGCACCGTGGGCACGAAGGTGGTGGTGACCCGGGAGAGTTCCGGCCGTTTTTGGGCGGCAGCCAGGAATTTCTGGGTGTTGTTCCACAGGTAGGGGATGTCCTTGCCGGCCCGGTCTTCCAGGATGAAGGTGACCCCGCCCGCGGTGCCGATGCCGGGGATGGCCGGCGGCGAAAAGGCGAAGGCCACGCCTTGGGGCAGTTGGGCCAGCTTTTGGTTCAACCCGGCCATGATGGCCTCGTACTTCTCCTCGGGCTTATGCCGCTCGTGCCAGGGCTTCAGGGTCACGAAGAAAAAGCCGCTGTAGGTGTTGCTGACGCCGGAGAGCATGCTGTAGCCGATGACGCTGGTGACGTATTCGATCCCCGGGGTTTTGGCCATGATGTCTTCGATCTGGCGGCAGACCTCGCTGGTGCGCTGCAGGGACGAGGCGTCGGGCAACTGCACCCCGGCGTAGAGATAGCCCTGGTCCTCTTCCGGCAGGAAGCCGCCGGGCAGCCGCCCGCCCACCAGACCGGTGGCCCCGGTGACCAGGAGCAGAAAGAGCAGGCTCATCCCCGCCTTGCGGATAAAGGCGCCGCACCAGCTCACGTAGCCGTTGGTGGCCCGGCCGAAGACGTCGTTGAACCAGCGGTAGAAGCGGCTGAGCAGGCCCCGGGACTCCTTCTTGGGTTTCAGGAGCAGGGCGGACAGGGCCGGGGACAGCGTCAGGGCGTTGAACGCGGAAATCAGGACGGAAATGGCGATGGTGATGGCGAACTGTTGATAGAGCCGGCCGGTGATGCCCGGAATGAAGATGGTGGGCAAAAACACCGCGGAGAGCACCAGGGCGATGGCCACCACCGGCCCGGAGACCTCCTCCATGGCCTTAATGCTGGCGTCCTTGGGGGAGAGCCCGTGCTCGATGTGGTGCTCCACGGCCTCTACCACCACGATGGCGTCGTCCACCACCAGGCCGATGGCCAGCACCAGCCCCATCAGGGCGATGGTGTTGATGGAAAAGCCGATGAGGGGGAACATGGCGAACGTGCCGATGAGGGACACGGGCACGGCCAGGGCCGGAATCAGGGTGGCCCGCCAACCCTGGAGGAAGATGAAGACCACGATGATGACCAGCACCAGGGCTTCAAACAGGGTGTGGAGGATTTCTTTGATGCCCTCCCGCACCGCCTGGGTGGTGTCCAGGGCGACGACGTAGTCCATATCCGGCGGGAAGGACTCCTTGGCCCGCTCCATGAGAGCCTTCACCCCGTCCACCGCCTGGATGGCATTGGTGCCGGGGAGCTGGTACAGGGCCAGAACCGCCGCGGCCTTGCCGTTCAGGCGGCCCTGGATGGCATAGGTCTGGGACCCCAGCTCGATCCGGGCCACGTCCTTGAGGCGCACCAGGGAGCCGTCCGGGTTGGCCCGGAGCACGATCTGCTCAAACTCCTCCGGATTTTCCAGGCGCCCCTGGGAGCGGATGGCGTAGGTGTATTCCTGGCCCGGCGGGGCCGGCTCCGCCCCCACCTGGCCGGCGGGGTTCACGGTGTTCTGTTTCTGAATGGCCTCCACAATCTCGGGAATGGTGATGTTCAGCTTGGCCAGCTGGTCGGGCCTGACCCAGAAGCGCATGGCATACTGGCCGGCCCCGAAGACGGTGACGCTGGCGATGCCGGGCACCCGGGTGATCTGGTCGTTCAGGTTGATGTAGGCGTAGTTGGCCAGGAAGACGGCGTCGTAGGTGCCGTTGGGGGAAATGAGGTTCACCACCATCAGGGGCGCGGCCGTGGACTTCTTGACGGTGATGCCGTAGTTGCGCACGTCCTCCGGCAGCTTGGCTTCGGCCTGGGCCTGACGCATCTGGGCCAGCACCTGGGCGGTATTGGGGTCCATTTTGACGTCGAAGTTCACGTACAGCTTCAACTCGCCGTTGTTGGCGTTCAAAGAGTACATGTAGTTCATGTTGTCCACGCCGCTCATCTCCTGCTCGATGGGCGTGGCCACGGACTGCTCCACCGTCTGGGCGTCGGCGCCCACATAGGTAGTGTTGATGAAGATTTCCGGCGGGACGATGTTGGGGTATTGGGCAATGGGCAGCCCCAGAAGCGCCACCACGCCCACGATCACCATGACGATGGCGATGACGATGGCCACGATGGGCCGGTTGATGAAAAAGCGCGCCATGGCCTCTTACCTTTCCTGCTTTCCGCCGGCCGGGGGCTCCTGGTGCAGCTTGGGGGTCACGGCCATGCCGGCCCTGACCTTCTGGAGGCCCTCCACGATCACCCGCTCCCCGGGCTTGAGGCCCTCCTCCACCACCCACAGGGAGCCGGCCCGTTCGCCCACCTTCACCCAGCGCAGGTCCACCTTGTGGTCCGGGCCCACCACCGCCACCTGGAACCGGCCCTGGAGCTCTTTCACCGCCCGCTGGGGCACCAGGAGCGCGCCCTGCTGCGTCTCCAGCAGAGCCCGCACCTTGGCGAACTGCCCGGGCCTAAGGAGATTGCCGGGATTGGGGAAGAGGGTGGCCACCTTGATGGTGCCGGTGCGCTCATCCACCTGGCGGTCGGCGAAGGAGACCCGGCCTTTGTGGGGGAAGACCCGGCCGTCCGCCAGGACCAGCTCCAGGCTGGGCCCTTCCCGGTCGGATTTCTCTTTGCCTTCGGCCGCCCGGGTATAGTGCATATATTCCTGCTCGCTGATGGGCACGTACACCTTGATGGGATCAACCGTGGACACGGTGGTGAGCTCCGGCCCCCCGGTGCTTCCCACCAAGTCGCCCAACTGGGCCTTGGCGATGCCGGCGATGCCGTCAATGGGGGAGGTGATCCTGGTGAAGCTGAGGTCGATCTGGGCCTTTTGCACCGCGGCCTTGGCGGCCTGCACCGCGGCCCGGGAGGAGGCCTCCCGGCCGATGGCGTCGTCCAGGTCCTTCTTGCTCACGGCGTTCACCTGGGCCAGGGGCCGGATCTTCTCCAGATTGGCCTTGGCGGTGTAGAGCTGGCCCTCAGCGATGGCCAACTGGCCTTTGGCCTGCTCCAGGGCCGCCTGGAAGGGCCGGGGGTCGATCTCGAAGAGGACCTGACCCTTCTTCACCACCGAGCCTTCCTGATAGTTCTGCCTGATGAGATAGCCCTGGACCTGGGCGTTGATCTTGGCGTTCACCAGGCCGTCGGTGGTGCCCACCCACTCCCGGATGATGGGCACGTCTTTCTGCACCACCTCCGCCACTTCCACGGTGGGGGCGGCCGGGGCCGCAGCCTTTTGTTCCTGGCAGCCGGTAATCGGCAGCAAGGCCAGGGAAAGCACTGTGACCGTGACGAAACATTTTGCCCGACCAAACCACATACCATGGATATTCATCCGCGAGCCCTCAAGAGAAGCATACAAACCCATTGCACAATTGTCCGATAACGCTTCTTGCCATCCCAGGACATTTACTCGGCATGGTCAAACTGAAAAGCGAACCGTAGCCATGGCTCCCTGAAGAGCGAGCCTTAAAAGCCGCCTGCCCAAAAACCCGAGTGCCGTTGATAACCTTGTCAGTGCTGCTTTTCGGGGTTTTCTACCTGCTGGTAGACTACGGTGCTCCCCTCATAGGTGGGGCGGTAATATACCCCGCTGGCTACATAGTAGGTGACCCCGGCAATGGCCACGGCCCTGGCGCCCGGGGGCAAAGTGCGGACAACCGCGGTGCCGCCGTATGGTCCTTTAGCAACTCCCCCCCGTGGGCCTACATAGGCCTGCCCGCCTCGGGGGCCTTCTACGTAGGCCCGGCGTGGACCCGCGGTTACTGACCCGGAGCCGGTGTGCACATAACCCCGTGGGCTGGCCGCCACTGCGTTACCGCCGGGACCAACGGCAACCGCTCCCCGGGGACCTGCCACCGCTCCACCTCCACGGGGGCCTCCGACGGCAGCCCTGGCCTCTGCATCCTTGACCAGCTTGCTTCCCAGGGGACTAAGCGGCAACACCCCTGCCAGCATCGCCAGGGACAAGAACAATGGTAAAATCTTCTGCCTAATCGCGTCAGGCTTATTCGTCTGCATGGCTATCTTCCCCTTGCTTATCTTTTCTGCTTCTTCTTGGGCTGAGCCGGAGCCGCAGCTGGAAGAATGTCGATTTTTTCGGCTTTTTCAGGAGGCACAAACGTAAACAGGCTGTCTTCCAGCTGGACCGAGGTATTCCATTTAGAAAACACCGCCGTGAATTGCAGGCCGTGGGCTGCCTTATCAGTAACGAGAAATTTCCGGGGCACCGGAGTGGCGCTGTCTTCGATCCAAATCTGCCAGTCTATATCCTTCTGCCGGAAGGCAAGGTGATGGCAAGACACGCCCTGAACTTTACTCAGTCCTACGTAAAAACCGGACGAAGCTTCCGCGGTGAGATATTCAAAGGCCTTGGTATAGATCAGATCAGCCAGAGGAGCCCTGAGATTGAAGGCCTGAACGCCATGCGCAAGCGCGGCATCGATCTCCGGAGGGGCGGCGATGGTGGTATAAAAGTTTTTGGTCCTGTCAAAGAGAGTAATGGTTTTGCCATCGTAGAAAAACTGGCGGTTATCCGTATCGCCCACGGAATCAGCCCGAAACCGGTCGGGCCGCCGCACCGAAGCCTCCACACTCCTGGCGTACTGGATTTTTTGGCCGGAGGCCAGCAGCACGTCCTCGGTTATCTCTGCCTGGAAAGAAAACTGCTGAAGATTTTTGAGATACGCGCACATCTTTTGGAGGACTTCGACGGCCTTGGGCTCGATGTCCGGAGCTTTGCCTTTTCGAGGTTGAACAGCACTCCATACCGGCGAGATCATCAGTTGCCAGGAGACAATGCAGATGCCGATCAGTGAGAAAAGCCGCATACAGGTTTCCTCCTTCTTTTTTCCAGATCGTGCGGCAGTTTTGGCCACTGCCGGAAATGGTGCGTGAGATGCACCCGGGATTGATTTTCGCCAAAGCGTCTTTTCCCACAGAGCGGCCCCCTGCCGCACTAACGGGTTCTTCAATCTTTGTTCGCATGCAGAATCTGCAGCGACACCAGCCGGGCCAGGGTGATGGCCGGATAAAGCTGGCCCGCCAGGCCTTCCAGCATGGTCAGCGTCCGCGCCACCGGGTGGACCGGGGTGATATCGCCGTACCCGATCGTGGTCAGGGTGATGAAACTAAAATACATCAGCAGGCGCTGGAGTGCGTCCGGGTCGCCGCCGGATACGCCTTCCGGCAAACGGAAGGCCTCAGGGATAGTCAGAGCCACCGTCTGATACAGGAGAGCCCAGATGGCGCCCAGCAGCAGGTAGATGACGATGGCGCCGCGAATCCGGTGACCGGTCACCGGCCCATCGCTAAAAACCTGGCCGGCCACCATGGCCAGCAGGAACCCCAAGTACGCCAGGTTGAGGCCACCGCTCAGGATGGTCAGCGCAACCCCAGGCCGGACTTCTAGCACCCAGTTGAGGGCTAGGCTGGCCACCGCCAGAATGATGGCCAGGCCATGCAGCCAACGCTGCCGAAAAGTCGTTAACACGCCGGCAAGGATAATCAGGGAAAAAAGGAGGCGGGCCAATACCCTGCCGAAGCCGAACTCGCTCAGAGAGTTAGAGATGATAAGATACCCCAGCAGAAATATCAGCAAGCCCGTGAGACCGCTTTCAGTGGACCAGAAATGCCGGGGATGGAGTCTCGATAGGGGCATGGGCCGGTTTATCTTTTAGTGGGAGCCGGGCAGAAAATAAAACATTACGGCCATGATGACATATACCGTGATTAATTGCACCCCTTTAAACCAATTCGCCTTGCCGTCTCCCGCCACCATGGCGCCGATCAACACGGTCAGGAGTAACGCCCCCAACAGGCCCCGATTGAACACCAGGTTCAGGGGTTGGGGGGCCATGAAGTAGCTGGCCAGCAGCAAAACGGGGGCTACGAAAAGGGCAATCTGGATGGAGCTGCCGATGGCGATGGAGACGCTCAGGTCCATGCGGTTTTTGATGCCCATAACCACCGCGGAACTGCTCTCCGCCGCGCCGCCCACCACGGCCAGGACGACGATGCCGATAAAAGCCTGGGACATCCCTAAGGTCTTCGCGGTCTCCTCCACCGCGCCCACCAGGATTTCACTCATGAAGGCCACGAAAACCGAGGCCAAAATGAGGGTGGCCACGGCCCGGGGCAGGCTCCACCTGGCTTCGCCTCCGTGTTCTTCTACCTCCGCCAAGCTCTCAAAGAAGTCGGGGTGAGTCTTCAACATGAAGACCAGGCTCAGGAGGTAGGTGACCAAGAGCACCACCGCCACGGCCAGGTTGACATACTGCTCGTGCTTGATGGTGGCTTCGGTGACAAAGTTGTGGAAGGTGCTGGGAATGGCCAGGCTGATGACCGCCAGCAGCATCATGGTCATGTAATTACGGGAGGCTGCCGGGTTGAACTCCTGCACGTGGCGGCGCAATCCTCCCAACAGAAACGCGGCCCCCATCCCCAGGAGCATGTTGGCCAGGATGGCGCCGATGATGGACGCCTTGACCATGTCATAAAGACCGGCCTTGAGGGCCACCAGGGCGATGATCAGCTCCGGCGCGTTGCCGAAGGTGGCATTCAAGAGCCCGCCGATGGTGTCCCCGGTGTAGGTGGCCAGCTCTTCGGTGGAATGCACCAGGAGCGCGGCCAGGGGGAAGATGGCCACCGCGGCCAGAAAGAACAATACCGGCTGAGAGGCGCTGCCGGTCCTGTCCAGAAAGATGGCCAGGGGGATGAAAAACAGAGCCAGCCCGGAAAAGATTTTTTGCAGGAGGTTCATCCCGTTCCCCTCCCGCCGGACCTTTCCGCCAGGGCCTCCGCGCCAAGTTCTATGATGCGCTTGGCGTAGGCGCCTTGCAACTCCGCCAGAAATTCTCCATCCAGCTTGCCCTTCCAAGTGGTGATCTCCGTGAAGCGCTTGGGGATGGAGACGCCCGCAGGATCAAATCCCGTGGCCAGCCGGGTCTGCCAGCGCAGTCGCTGGATGTGCCGGGAGACTGCGTCGATGCTGTCCGCCAGGGCGCCATAGCCCACCACTGTGAGGCATTCCGCCAGCAGCGCCTCGGTGTACACCCCCCGGGCGAAGAGGCAGGCCACCAGGGAGGTGAGGAAGGCCCGGGACGCTTCATCGGCCACCAGGAAGTCAACGGCTTTGGCGATGTCCTTGTCATCGCGCTTCTGGTCATAGGCGTAGCCGCCCGCGTCCAGGTGGGAGTGCCGGAGCCCCAGGGCCTGGGAAGCGAAAAAGACCTCGCCGGTGGCGTAGCCCGCCATCTCCTGCCCCAGGACGCAGGCGAAGTCCGCGCCCCCGTAATGGGCTGAGGCCTTTAACGTCCCCTGGGCCAGGAGCCGGTAGAAGTCATTGACCCCGAAGGCCAGGTGGCGCACCGCCTCCATGTAGGTCTGGTGCTGGCCGAATTTGAGCGGCAGGAGCGTCTCCTTTTCGGTGACCACCCCTTTCTCCAGGGCCTCGGTGGCCCAGGCCAGGGCTACGCCCGCGCTCATGACGTCCAGGCCCGTCTGCTCCACGGTGTCCAAGAGGGCCAGGACCGCGAAGCAGTCCGTCACCCCCAGCATGGATCCCGCCGCGAAGATGGGCTCGTGGTCGTAGGACACCTGCCGGTAGAGGTAGCGGTGTTCCTCGGCAAAGAACCGTTCCCGCACAAAGCCGATGTGGATGCAGCCCACCGGGCAGCCGGCGCAGGCCGCGTTGCGGAGCAGCGCGGCCTCGGCGAAACGCTCGCCGGAGATGCCGTGGAAGTTCTCGTCCCGGGTGGCTTGGAGATTGCGCCAGGGCAAGGTCTGGCGTTCATTTAAGATGGCCACGTTCTCGGGGGTGCCCAGGCAGTGGTACTTGTGCATGACGTCGGTGGCGGTGAGCTTCTGGTAGACCGACTCAAAAAGCTTGGGGTAGTCTTTGCCCTCCATGAGGGGAAAGCTGCCGTCGCCGATGATGATCACGGCCTTGACGTTCTTGGCCCCCAGGGCCGCGCCGCCCCCCAGCCGGCCGAAATGGCGGTAGGTGTCCACATTGATGCCCGCCATGGCGCTCAGATTTTCGCCTGCCGGGCCGATGCGCAGGATGGACCGGTGGCCCGAGCCGTGGAACATGCGGCGCAGAAGCTTGCCGCTCTCCTGGATGTCCAGGCCCCAGAGGTAATGGACCTCTTTCAGTTCCAGGTGCCGGGAGCCCACCACCAGTGCCGAGGGGCCGGGGGCCTTGCCGGTGAGCACCAGGGCGTCCAGGTCCGCGAACTTGAGCGCCAGGGCCGAGCGGCCCCCCGCGTGGCTTTCGGCATATTGGTTGTGATAGGGCGATTTGAACGCCGCCACCGTCTTGCTCATGAGGGGAAAATAGCCGGTCAGAGGTCCGATGGCGAAGATCACCGGCTGCTCTGGATGATCCCAGGGCTTATCGGCCTGGCCGTACTTGTTGAACAGCAGGGCCCCCAGGCCGCTGCCCCCGGCCACCTCGTCCCGGCCGGGAACCTGCGCCACCTTGCCCTTGCCGGAGGTCAGGTCAACCACGAGCACGCGAAAATGATCCCGGATCATGCCGCCTCCTCTGCGCCGCCGGCCCTTTCCGCCGGGCCGCCGCCGCCCACGTCCTTCATTTCCAGGCAGTCATGGGGGCAGTAGGGCACGCATTTGCCGCAGTGCAGACAAACGAAGGGTTCCCCGGTAGGATCCAGATAAATGGCGTCCACCGGGCAGGCGGCGGCGCACTGGCCGCAGCGGATGCAGATATTCTTGCGCACAATGACGCCGCCGCCCCGGCGCTGGGAGTATGCCCCCGTGGGACAGGCGGCGGCGCAGGGCGCGGGGTTGCAGGCCAGGCAGGTGCGGGCTTCAAAGCCGGTGGACAGGCCTCCTGAGGAGGCAATGCGAATGCCCGCCATGTCCCAGGACAGCCGCCCGTGCACCAACCGGGCGCAGGCCAGGGAGCAGGAGTGGCAGCCGATGCAGCGCTCCAACCGCGGCGTGGTGAGAATTTTCATGGGCTTTCCTTGGGAAAGAATCTTCCCTGGGCAGAGAGGTAATCCAGCAGTTGTGCCCGGTCCCAGAGCAGGATCAGGCCTGGGGTGGTGTCCGGCCTGCCGGTAGATCGATCTCCGGCTACCCCCCGGCTATCTCAGATCAATGAGCTCCATGCGGTTGTTGGCGTCAGGATTCTTGGAGGAAGGGCCTTCCGTCAACACCGCGCAATCGCCTTGCAGGCCCAGGGCCTCAAGGCGCCGGCGCACATAGGTTTTCCAGTCTTCGGGGTGGTCCGGTTCGTGTACGGGATGGACGCCATAGGTAAACTGCAGCCGCTGGCAGGTGGACTCCTGGGAGCTCACCATGACGACCCACACCTGGGGCCGGAAGCGGGCGATGCTGCGGGCGGTGGCGCCGCTGCGGCTGGGCACGAACACCGCCGCGGGGGTGATCCGTCCCAGAATGGCTTCCACACTCAGGGAGATAAGCTCAGGGAGGTTCAGTCGATCGCCCAGCCTTTCCTCTCTGAGGGTCTGCCGGACATGGGGGGCAGGCCGTTCCGACTCGATGGCCCCGGCAATCTTGGCCAGCATGGCCACCGCTTCCATCGGATACTGTCCGATGGCCGACTCCTCCGACAGCATGACGCAGTCGGTGCCGTCCAAAATGGCGTTGGCCACATCGGTGGCCTCGGCGCGGGTGGGACGACGGTTGCTCACCATGGACATGAGCATCTGGGTGGCCGTTATCACCGGTTTCCCTGCCAGGTTGGCCTTCCGCATGATCTGTTTTTGGACCCCGGCGATCTGCTCGATGGGGATTTCCACCCCCAGGTCGCCCCGGGCGATCATGATGCCATCCGCGGCTTCCAGGATATCGTCCAAATGATCCAAGGCCTTGCTGCGTTCGATCTTGGCGATGATGAAGGGCTGGTGGCCCAGGGCCAGGGCGGCCTGCCGCACCGCGTCAATGTCTGCCCGGGATTCCACAAAGGACTGGCTCACCGCGTCCACTCCCTGGGCCAGGGCGAATTCCAGGCAGTTGCGGTCGTGATCCGTAAAGGCGCTGATGCCCAGGTCTATGCCGGGAAGATTGAGCCCTTTGCGGGAGCGCAACTCTCCTCCCACCACTACCCGGCAATGCACCACCGGGCCCTGGACGTTCACCACCTCAAGCTGCAGGAGACCATCGCTCACCAGCAGGGTGTCCCCCGGTTTCACCACCCGGGGCAACTGGGGAAAGGTCACCGAGGCGCGGCTGGCATCACCAGTGATTTTTTCGGTGGTTAAGGCAAAGGAGGCTCCCGGGGCCAGTTCCACCGGCTCAGGAGAAATCTGGCCCAGGCGCATCTTCGGGCCGGGGAGGTCCGCCAGAATGGCCAACCGGCGGCCCGCCGCGGACGCAGCTTGGCGGAGGTGGTGAATCACCCTCTGGTGGTAGCCGAAATCGCCGTGGGAAAAGTTGATCCGGGCTACGGCCATGCCGGCCTCGAGCATCTGCCGCATGACTTCGGGGGACTGGGAGGCCGGGCCGATGGTGGCCACGATCTTGGTTTTCTGGCTGGGCAGGCGCATGCGTGAATCCCCTCACCTGGAATGGCGGGGTTGCTCCGGTCCGGACGGCATCAACTTATGCCCTCGGAGAGTGTTTGGGGTGCTGCTCTCCAAAGTGTTCTCTCCGCACACAGATAACCGACCGGCCCCTTGCACCGGGCATTGCTTATCAAAACATGAGAACAACTCTTTCTCCCCCGGGATCATCAAAGGGCGGCGTCACGCAACGTTACCTCGGGATACGACCATAATTGAACGCGGCCGGCAGGCGCCGGCCCGCCTCAATGCTTCCCCGTTGCTTGAATGGCTTTGGCGATTTCCTGGCTGAGCTGGGACACGGCCCGGCTCTGCGCGGCCACCAGGGCGGCGTAATCCTCGCCCCGCACCGGCTCGCGCAGGCTGGACCGGCTCATTTTGACCACCTTTTTGTCCGGGCCGGCGAAGACGGTCCAGCGCGCCTCCAGCCAGGCGGCGTCATTCAGGCGGCCGTCGCAGCGGATGACATCCACGATGACCTGGTAGTCGATGGGCACCGCCACCCGCCAGGGGTAGAGATAAATCCGGTCGGTCCCCAGGATGGCGCCGATGTTGTCGGCCAACACATTGGTGAAGTTGTCCTTGAAGGAGCCCACCCAGCGGTCATATTCGGCCTTGACTGCCTGATTGTCGGCGGTGCGGGTGACCACTTGAGCCTGGTCCAGGTAATCGGCCAGCTTGACGGGGCCGATGCCGATGACCGCGAGGTGCGCCGGGTTTTCCCGTTTCGGGGGCGCCAGGTCCGGCGGCATGGAGGTCAAGGAGTAAAAACGGGGCGTTTCACTTCTGCCCAGGCATCCGCTCAAAAAAATGAGGACGATGGCCAGGATGACCGGCAGACGGCGAGAAATTGGCGCTGGTCTCATATCATTTCCCTTTTGGTTTGCCTTTGCCGCGAATCAGAGACTCGGGTTGCTGATCCAAAAGATTGGCCAACTGTCGCAGCGACCGGCTCATGCCGGAAATCTCCTGCAGCGAGTTTTCCAATTGGACAATCAGGGGGGAGTCCGCGGAAATGACCCCCCGGACGCCGGACAGGGTTTTATCGAAAGAAGCCAGGGTCTTTTCCAAACTGGCGGACAGTTCTTTAAGCCGGGGGTCCAGATCGGTGGCCAGTTTGCCGAAACCTTTGACGGTCTGTTTCAAATCCTTGGCCAGGGGATCCACCTGGCGGTCCACCCGGTTCACCAGCTTGCGGGTGTCCTCCAGAGCTTCTTTCAGGGCCGTGACGCTGGCAGTCAGTTCCGGGTCGTTGACAAACTTGTCCACCCCCGCCAGGATGGAATCCACTTTCTGCACCAGCTTGTCGATGTCCAGCTTTTCCAGGGTGGAAATCAGCCTCTGGATGGCGGAGTCGCAGGTGGGAATCACCAAATAGCCTTTATAATCCTCGTCAACTTGCGGCGGGGCATAGCAGACCTTGGAATCGGAATAAAAGTCCAGTTCGATGGCCAATTGCCCGGTGATCAGGCTCTGCGTCGCCAGAACCCCCCGCAGGCCTCTTTCGATAAGAGCCGCCGCAACTTTGCCGGGATTTCTGAGGTTTTCTTGCTTGGCGGTTACCTGGAATCGATCCGGTTCGACTTCGATGATGATGGGGATGCGGGTCTCCAGCTTGGACAGGTCGGCGTGAATGGCAATGCTGGTCACGGACCCCACCTGCACGCCCTTGAAAAGCACCGGCGAGCCCACCGTCAGCCCCTTAACGGATTCATTGAAATACATGACGTACTTGTTGGTTTTCTTGAAGAACTTGCCCGAACCGAAGACAATCAGGCTGAACACCATGATGGTCACGGCGAAGACCACGAAGGCGCCGATCATGGTTTTGCTTGCTTGCTTAGCCATCTGTTCTCACCTTATCGGTTAAGATTTCTCACCCCGGGTTAAAAACTGGCGCAGGACGGGGTCCCGGGTTTCGGCCAGGAGCTTTTTGGGGTTGCCCGTGGCGGTCATGGTGCGCCGGGTGACATCCAGAAAAACGGCATTGGTGCCAATGGCGAAGATGCTGGCCAGTTCATGGGTCACCACAACCATGGTGGTGCCCAGACTTTCGCGCAATTCCAGGATCAGATCATCCAGACGCCGGGCGCTCACCGGGTCCAGGCCCGCGGAGGGCTCATCGAAAAAGAGGATCTCCGGATCCAGCGCCATGGCCCGGGCGATCCCGGCCCTTTTTTGCATGCCGCCGCTGATTTCCGAGGGGAAAAATTCTTCGAATCCGGCCAAGCCCACCAGGGCCAGCTTCAGCTCCACCACCTCGCGGATCTGGGCCGGGCTGAGGTCGGTATAGGTCTCCAGCGGCAGAGCGATATTTTCGGCCAGGGTCATGGAACTCCACAGGGCGCCGCTCTGGTACATCACGCCGGCCCTGCGGATGATGCGGTCCCGGGTGGCGGCATCTGCTCCCCAAAAATCCACGTTGCCATACAAGACCTGACCTTTGGCCGGGGCCTTCAAACCGATGAGAATGGTCATCATGGTGCTCTTGCCGCAGCCGCTGCCGCCCATGATGATAAAGATGTCCCCCCGGTTGATGGTGAAGTTCAGGTCCCGCATGAGAACATAGTCCCCATAGGCCATGGTGAAATCGCGCACAGTGATGTGGGCTTCTGGTTCTGGCATTGTTCACGTATCCCTAAGTCAAGGGAGTTACTCGGCAAAAGACTATTGACGGCCTTATATTCCGTACCATTCTTCTTAAGAATCGAGTTCTTCCTCCCTCCCCCTTGATGGGGGAGGGCTGGGGTGGGGGTGAATTTTTAGGGAATTCCATCTACGTATCCCCCTCCCCCCAACCCCCTCCCACCAGGGGAGGGGGAGTTGGTGGGCATTGAAATTGTAACGTATATCTGTGATATGAGCCTAAATCCCTAGAACGTTACAAATCACGGTGATGATGGCCGTGGAGACGATGATGCCCACAATGGCCGTGACCACCGCGGAGGTGGCCGCATCGCCCACCGCGGAGGCGCTGCGGCCGCACTGCATGCCCCGCATGCAGCCGGACAGGGCCACGATAATGCCGAACACAAACCCGGAGAACAGGCCGATGCCCAGATTCCAGAGGCCCACCGAAGCCACCGTCTCATTATAGTATTGGACCATGTCGATATTCAGCATAAAGACGCCCACCACCATGCCCCCCAGTATGCCCATGACATTGGCATAAAGGCACAAGAGCGGCATCATGAGCGCCAGGGCCAGCATGCGCGGCAGCACCAGAAACTCCATGGGCGAGATGCCCAGGGTTTTGAGCGCATCGATCTCCTGGTTCACCTGCATGGTGCCCAGCTGCGCGGCAAAGGCGCCCCCGGTGCGGCCGGCCATGACGACGCCGGTCATGATGGCGGCCATGAGGCGCACCATGGCGATGCCCACCAGGTCGGCCACGTAAATTTGGGCCCCGAAGAGTTTCAACTGGATGGCGCCGATAAAGGCCAGGATCAGCCCCACCAGAAAGCAGATCAGGGAGACGATGGGCAAGGCCTGCATACTGCAGGCCTGCATGATCAGGCCCAGATCGGCCTTGCGGTACTGGGCCTTGCCGGCCAGCAGTCTGGCGACGGCAATGACCGCCTCGCCGATGAAGGCCAGCATTTCGCCAGTGGACCGGAAAAACTCCACGGTTTCATTGCCCACAAAGGTGAAAAACGACGCCTGTTCCTCAGCTGCGCGGGCATCTTTCTTCTCCGGCACTGCCAGGGCCAGTTCGAACAATCTCTTGGCCCCGGGAGGCAGTCCGTCGCTATTCAACAGGATATTTTGCTGAGTGCACAACTTGTCCAGCTTCATCAGGAAGGTCAACAGCGCCGAGTCCCAACCCGCCAGCTCCCGGGTGTCGAAGACCATGGTGCGCACCCCGGCCTTCCCCGCAAGGGTTTGCTGGATCTTGCCGGCCTCGGGCAGTTCGCCGCCCAGCTTCCAATCCCCGGCCAGCACCACCTTCAGCGTGTCGGCTGAAGGCTGCTCAAGGCGCATATCACCATGGGCCGTCATGTGCCATTTGCTCCATCATGCAGGGCTGTCTCATTTTGCTTGCAGGTGCCAGATGCCGTTCCACGGCTCTCCGGGCGGTTGGGTGCGCAGGTGCCGGACCCGCTCTAGGAACAGCCGGGAGGGCCCGTCTCCGGGGAAAAGTTCCAGGCAGCCGCGCCAGGCGGTCTCGCTCCGGTCCCATTGCTGGGCTTGGTAGGCCGCCAGCGCTTCCGCAAAACGCTCATTCAGGGCCAGCCGCGCTTCCGGGACCTGGCCCGCCAGGCCTACCACCTCAAAGACCCGGGCCGGTTCCGTCTTGCCTTTGACCAGCAGGAAATCAATTTCCCGGGCCGCAATGGCGGCGCCGGCGCCAGCTACCGTGTCCTCGGAAGCCAGGATATGGGTGCCATAGACCCGGTTGGCCGCCTCCAGGCGCTGGCCCAGGTTCACGGTGTCGCCGATGACGGTATAGCTGCGGGCGCTGGCGGAGCCGATATTGCCCACCACCACGTCCCCGGTGCTGATGCCGATGCGGAGATCCAGCATGGCCCGGAGTTTCCGTAATCCCGTCAATTCAGGCAGTTCTGCTTGCAGGGTCTCAATTGCTTCAAGCTGGGCCAAGGCAGCCCTGCAGGCCAGCAGGGGGTGGTCCTCCGGGCCGGTGAAGGGCGGGCCCCAGAAGGCCAGGAGGGAGTCGCCGATGAACTTGTCAATGACGCCCTGCTCCTGCTGCACGGCGAAAGCCTGCAGGGTGAAGTGACGGTTCAACAGGTTCACCAGGCCGCTGGGGGTGAGGTGTTCGCCCAGACCGCTAAAGCCCACCAGGTCGGCGAAGGACACGGTCATCACCCGCCGGCCTTCGGTCTCGGAGCCGGGCTGCAAAATGGCCTGCTCCAGCACCCGGGGGTCGATATACTGGCCGAATGTGCGCTTGATCTCTTCTTTATGGCGCAGTTCGCCGACAAAATAATTGAAGGACTGGGTCAGGGAGCCCACCTCATCGGCGGAGCGCACCGGCAGTTCCACGCTCAAATCTCCCTGTTCCACGGTCTTGAGACCGGCGATGAGGGAGCGCACCGGCTCCACCAGCCGGTGGGCGATGATGGCCGACAGCGTCAGTCCCAAAAGCACCGCGGACAGGGTTATCGAAATGGTCAGCCAATAGGCCTGCTTCTCCTGGGCGCTGGCAACTTCAGCGGCATCCTGCAACAGGGCGGCCGAGGCTTCCTGGAGCTGCTGCCGCTGAGTCTGGACCAGGCGCTGCAAATCGTTCAGCACATTGACCAGGTCATTGGCCCGTTCGTGCTGACCTGAAACCTGGAGATCCAGAATTTGGAGCTGGCGCTGGCTCATGACCGGGTACGCCGCCTCAATTTGCGCCAGGACGGCCAGGATGGCGCTGAGCTTCTGCCGGTGGCGGTCATGCCCCGGGACGTTGGCGAGGAGTTCCTTGGCCTTGGCGAATTGCTGGTTCAGCTTCTCCGTGAAGGTTTCATAGTTGGCCTTGGCCTCGGCAATGATCTCCTGATTGGGTTGAGGGGAGTTAAGGGCCCCGAACCAACGCTCGAAGGCCAGGCGGCGGCGCAGGCCGTATTCGTCCATTCTGGACAGGGTGGCGGCCAAAGGAGCCTCCCGCCGGGCGATGATCTCCAGTTCATCCTGCAAAAGGTCAACGCGCCACAGCAGGAACCCGGCCAGGGCTACGGTCAGGCAAAGCAAAAGCACGGCCAGGCCGAAGACCTTGGTGGCGATACTGAGGCGGCTGAGCATAGTTGTTTATTTACTTTAAAATCATTGGGGGGGCAAGGACTTGCTTTTGTCCCACGGGCGGGCGGCTAAAACGGGGCGGCATCCCCACCTTTTACCAGGGGAGCAAGGAAAAAGTGCTGGCAGGCTTGACTGTCTCTCCCGGCCGCCGGTTGGCCACATCCACAAACTGTTGGGCCCAGCGCTCGATAATGTCTGCGGCGTTGGCGTACCAGGTGAAACCCTTGAGATCAATGGGCCGCACCGTGGCATATTGGCGGTCCGCCAACATGGCCAGGGTTTGCCCCGTATCCGTGTCCTTGACCCGGGCTTCGAAGGCCACGATGCTCTGCGCTTCCGCGCCCCTTTCCACGGCCGCGGCCACCAGGCCTAAGGGAAAGGGACTGGCGGTCTTGACCGCATTGAGCCCTACCTTGCTGGGGGTCAACTCCGTCAGGGCCATTTCCAGGGTCAAAGAGCCCCTCTCCGGGGCCATCATGACCTGCCAGCGGCGGTGGGGATCATTCTGAAAGGCCATGATAAACTGCGCCCGCATGAAATCCGCCATCTCCTGGGCATCCTGGGGCAGCTTCCAGGCCCGGAGGCTCTCCTGCCACCATGCCCGCCGCCTGAGGTAGGCGGTGCTCACCGGGGCGATATACAGGGTGCGGTAGCGGCCCCAATCCTCATCCTGCCTGATCCAGACCTTATCAAAAGGGAGGCGGTGATCCTTGGCCAGTTGCTCCATGGGCACATAGCCCGCGCCCGCTGCCGGAGGCGCTTTGAGCCTCTGGTCCAGAGAAGATTGCAGGGCGCCGGCCGAGGCTTCCCCTGAAAACTTCACCGAATCAACGGTGGCGCAGCCGGCCAGGAGCAGCATAATCAATGCAGCGGCCAGGATTCTGTACCTATTCCCCAAGTGGCCTTTCTCATTACACTCAGAATAAAATTTGTACATTTTTGGCAAAATCCTCCCTGACTTTTCCCGGCCGCGGTTATCCGCCAATTTTTAGCCCCATTACTCCTGCTGCCCGGTTTTGTTGCCCGTGGACGGTTCCGGGGCGCTCACTTTCTGCAGCATGGCCGCCACCCGGGCCCGGTCCCGGGGGGAGAGGCCTTCGGCGCCGTGGGTGCGGCGCAGAACCGCCTCGGCCTGGGCCCGCTCGCCCCGTTGGAGATGAATTCCGGCCAGCAACAGCGCGCCATCAGCGAAGCCCGGCTGCCGCGCCAGGAAATCCGCCAGTGTGGCCGCCGCGGCCTCCAGATCCCCCTGTTCCTTCTGGTAGTACGCCAGGGTATAGACGTATTTGGGCTCCTGAGGACTCAGCTCCACCGCTTTGCGGCACCAGGACAGGGCTTCCTGGGGGCGGTCCTTGGCGCTGAGGATGCAAAGGTTGTAGGCCGCCGCCGCCATCTTGGGGTCCAGGCGGAAGGCTTCCTGCAATTCCCGCTCCGCTTCCGGCAGCCGGTTCTCTTCGGCCCACAGCAGCCCCAGGTTGAAGCGGGCCGCAGCGTTTTCCGGGGCGATCTTGATGGCCTGAAGAAGATACTTTTGGGCCTGGCTGTTCTCGCCTAAGCGGGCGTGGGCCAGGGCGGCGTTGACCAGCACCATGTCCGCCCGGGGCTCGATCTTGAGGGCGGTCTGGTAGGCTGCCAGGGCTTGTTTGACCTCGCCCCGGTTAAAATAATAATTGCCCAGGTTGTAATGGGAGGTCCACTGATCCGGCCGGGCCGTCAGGGAAGCCAGGTACTCCCCGGTGGCCTGGCCGAGCCGGGCCTGGTCTTCGGGCCTCACCCAATCCTGAGGATACGCAGCCAGAGAGGCCGCGGCCCGCACCCGCACCAGGCGGTAACTGTCTCCCGCGGCCCCGGCCAGGGCCGTAAAACTTTCTTTGCCCGGCCGGACCGACAAGGCCTCCGCGGCTGCGGCCCGCACCAGGGGCGAGGAGTCCTGCAGGGCTTTCATGAGCGCGGCTTCCAGCCCCTGGCCGGGGGCGGCCATGGTGAGGCGGATGAGGGAGGCCGCAAAAATCTCGTCACGGTCCCTGGCTTCGATGTAAGCCAGCATATCCGGAAGTTTGCTCCAGTCCCGCCTTCTGGCCGCGTCGATGAGGCCGGCCCGCCGCAGCACCGGGGCCTGGTAGTCCCGGGTGTGCCATTGCCGCACGTGTCTGTCCGCCCAGGCCGCGTCTTTGTCCTTATGGCAGGCATTGCAGGCGTTGGGCGAGCCGAAGGCCAGGGTGGCGGCCGGCGCGGGCGGCAGCATGGAGTGATCGCTCCGCTGCATGCGGGCAAACGAAGTCAGAGGCATGTGGCAGGCGATGCAGTGGGCGGGTGCGCCCGGCTTGTCCGGCGGGTGGTGGCTGTGCGTTGCGGCGTTTTTCACCCGTTCGGCATGGCAGGGCAGGCAGGCCTCGTTGGCCCGGGCCGCGTCTTTGAAGCGGTAGCGGCCGCTGCTGGTATGGCACTTGAGGCAGTTGAGCCCGCCGGCTTTGATGCAGGGGCTCATGAGCCAGGAAGTATAGGTGTAGTTTTCCCCCAGGTCCCGGCCATCGGCATAGTAGTCGGGGTTTTCCAGGGTGACGAGATCAAAGTGGTCGAAGAAACGGGCCCCCGGCGGAAAAGTGGCCGAGAGGCTAGACGCCTTGGCATGGCAGGAGGCGCAGGCGGCGTTGTGCTGCTCGTGGGTGAACTTCTTGACGCTGATGATCTTAAGGTCCGGGGGCGGCTTCCCCGTGGGCGCGGCCTGCATCACCTCGTTGTGCTCCTTGGAGGGCCCGTGGCAGGTCTCGCAGTTAATGCCCGGCTCCGCCCAGGTGGTGCGGTAGGTGTCGGTGGCCAGGTCATAGTTGGTGCTGAGCTGGCTGACATGACAGTTGAAACAGGCGGTGTTGAAGGTGTAGGGCCATTCCTGCCAATGGATCGGCGCCTCGGGTGGGCTGCCGCCGACGTGGCGTACGCCGCTGGCTGCGGTGTCGAACCACTGCCGGGTGCGCACGTCATAGGCCAGCGGCAGGGTCTGGAGGCGGCCCTTCTCAAGGGGAGTGAGAAAGTAATAGACGTTCTTGCCGCCCAGGGCGTGGAGGATGGGGTACTTTTTCTTCCTGCGGGAGCCCGTCTCCCACACCCAGCCGGCTTTGGGGCTGACGTCCGCCCGGTACCGGTAGGGGCCTATGGTTATGTCCTGGGTCTGGGGCGTCAGCTGGGCCCGGGCGAACTCCGGGGTGTAGGGCTGCATGGCCAGGCCGTGCCGGGAGGTGGACCAGAGTTTATAGAATTTTTCGTGGCAGCCGATGCAGCTTTTTGAGCCGGCATAGAGGGAGAGTTCCGCAGGAGGGGTGGCAGCCGGCTTTCCCTGGCCGGGGGCAGGACCGGCAAGGCAAAACAGTACGGCCATGGTTGAACATACCCCAATCGCTGCGCCCCAAAGCCTTGTCATGCAGTTGAACCCCTGACAATTCTAACAGGTTTGGCGGCGGACCGGAAGCAAATCCATATATTGGGGGTTGAGAAGTCTTATCAGGCCGGAAAGGAACTTTTCAAGACATATTCCCCTGGGTTTTTCATTTCCGCCTTCAGAAGTGCAGACTATATGTTACCATTAGGCGGACCTGCCTGAGTATTCGGGTCAATAGCCAATCCCCCAAAGGATTCCATTTTTGTCCAGGTTTCAGCAATTCGGTTCAACCCTGGTCAGGTTGCTGTTCCGCAGCGCCTGGCCGGTCATTATCTTTAGCCTGCTGATGACGGCTCTCTCCGTCCATTATGCCGTGAACCATCTGTCCATGCGCACCAACCGGGGCGACCTGGTGGGCACCGACCTGCGCATCATGCAGATGAGCGAAGAAATTGACCGGCAATTCGGCGCCCGGGACAACTTGGCCGTGGTGGTGGAAAATACCGACAGAAAGCGGTCAGTCCAGTTTGCCGAGGCCCTGGCTGCGGAGTTGCGGCAATATACGCACCGTTTTCCCGAACTTTTTTACCGGGTCGATCCGGACCAGTTCAAGCAGTGGGCCCTGTTATATCTCGATGAGAAGCAACTGACGGAATTGATAAAGAATATTTCTGACCATGCCAGGGAGTTACGGGCCCTGGCCGCTGATCCCCGCATCCAGCGGTTCTTTCTGGTGGTCAACGAAGAACTGACCCGGGACATGCTGGGAGAACTCTTCACCGGGTTTTTAAAGGAAGGGGGAAAAGCTGAGAAAATTCCCAATCTCGGGCTTTTGGAAGCCAGCCTGCAGCAGCTGGAAAACAGCCTGCACGGGAGAGGCTCGTACACCTCACCGCTGAAAAGCATATTCCCCGGCGCCATCACCGACCTGAGCCAGGAGGGGTATTTCCTCACGGACAATGACAAATACCTGCTTTTCCTGGTGACCACCCGGCAGGATGGCTACACCACCATCGCCGAGGACCTGAAGTTGCTGCGGCAGGTTCTGGCCCGGGTGAAGGACCGCTTTCCCGGCGTCCGGGCCGGGGTGACCGGCCCCGGGGCCCTGGAAGCCGATGAAATGACCAGGGCCATGGCCGATGTGGAACTGGCCTCCTGGCTATCCATCGTCGGCCAAATGCTGTTGATGATCCTTTTTTTCCGCAGCCTCAAGAGAACCCTGGTGCAGGGAGCCGTCCTGGTCATCGGCCTGTGCTGGACCTTCGGCATCGCCGCCTTGACGGTGGGGCACCTGAACCTGCTGTCCATCGTCTTTGGGCCCCTGTTGCTGGGCATTTCCGTGGACTTCGGCATCCACTGGTATGCCCGCCTGGAAGAGGAACAGGGGCAGGCGCCCCGCTGCACCCTGGAAAACCTGACCTGCACCATCAAGCAGGCCTCGCCGGGAATCCTGTACGCCGCCCTGGCCGCGGTGGTTTCGGTGGCCCCCCTGATCTTCACCGGATTTAAAGGCCTGGAAGAACTGGGGCTCATCATTACCCTGGGCATCCTGGCCCACATTTTCGCCTCCCTGGTTTTGCTGCCGTCCCTGGCCATCGTCACCGAACGGTGGGTGCCGGGGCCGGTGGGCGAAAAATGCACCGAAAAACCCCAATCTTTTCTTTCCATCAAGTGGCAGCGGCCGGGATTGGTGGTGGCCCTGGGGCTCATCATGACGGTCCTGGGCGGCATCAGCCTGTTTCAGGTGCCCTTTGACCTGAACCCGCTGCACCTGCAGAATCCCCACACCGAGTCGGTGGTCTGGGAACAGAAGCTGATCCGGGAATCCAAGTATTCCACTTCGTATGGGGCCATGGTGGTCAGCGGCACGGAGGAACTGCCGAACCTGACGCAAGCCTTAAAAAAGTTGGACAGCGTCTCCCACGTGGAGTCCATCCTCTCCTTCCTGCCCACCCAGGTGGAAGCCAAGCAACGCCTCCTGGCTGACATGAAGCCCCTGATTACCGGGATGAATTTTGCCGCAAAGCGGTCAAGCCCTCCCGACCCCCAGGAACTGGCCTCGATCCTGGGGCGCATCCGCTTCAAACTGTCCCAGGCCGTGGAAAGCGACTGGGAACCCGAAGACCGGCCGACCCGGGAGCAGCTCGTCGAGGTCGACGCTATCCTGCAGCGCCTCATTACTCTCCTCACTCAGAAAGACAATCCCCAGACCGCGGTCCGCCTGGCCGATTTCGAGACAAGATTTTTCTCGGACCTGCAAGACAAATGGGAACTGTTGCAGGCGAACCTGCGCCGGGCCGCCAACCCGCCACGCCTGGAGGATTTGCCCCAAAATGTGCGGGAGCGCTTCGTCAGCCCTGGGGGGAAATACCTGGTGCGCATCTTCCCTTCCCGGGATATTTGGAATCCCGGGCCCCTGGGGGAATTTGTGCGGGATATGCGCAGCGTCAACCCGGACGTGGCCGGGGACCCGGTGCTGCTCTACGTGTTTACCCTGGCTTTCCGGAACGCCTGTCTCTGGGCCGCAGGCGTGTCCCTCCTGGGCATTACCCTGATGGTGGGCTTCCTCCTGCGCAACGTCTGGCTGACCATCCTGGCCCTGGTCCCCCTGCTGGTGGGGACCTCCTTGACCCTGAGCCTGATGTGGCTGTTGGAGATCCCCTTCAATCAGGCCAACGTGCTCTTTCTGCCCTTGATTTTAGGGGAAGCGGTGGAGTATGGCATTATCATCCTGGTGCGCTGGCAACTGGAGAGGTCGGCCCGGGTCATCACCCTGCCTGCGGGCACGGCCAAGGGGGTGCTGCTGGCGGCCCTGACCACCGCAGTGGGGTTTGGCAGCCTGATGATTTCGGGGCACCGGGGCACCTTCAGCCTGGGCCTGTTATCCACGGTGGGCAGTCTGAGCGTCCTGTTGGCCGCCTTAAGCGTCCTGCCGGCGCTGCTCAGGCTGCTGCGGGAGCGCACTACGGTCCGACGGCGGCGAACCGGTCCGTCTTAGGCCCGCCGGCCGCCTTGGGTATAGCTCCCCAGGGGCCAATGGGGCGGCCCCTGCCTGGGTTCGGCCGGGGGGAAGCGGACTACCGCGTAGGCCGGGGATGCCGCCAGCAAAGGCATGTCCCCGCGGCCGGATGGTATGCGGTTTGCCCTCAGCCTGCCGGGCTGGCCGGAGACCGCCTCTCCCCTCCCTTTGAGCCTGCCTTTTTGGTCATAATGCACCACGCCGAAATAGCCCTTTCCGGTCATGGACTTTTCCCGCCAGGTATTTGACAATGGTAATCAGAGACAAGCGGGCAGGGCTCCTGCCGGCAGAAATCGCCGTATTTGCCTATTTTTCCCAAATACTTTCCCAAAAAATCCCGGGCAATCGCCACTGATGGTTTTGCTTCAAGGAGACCGTCTCCCATGGAACCGCTGCAAGTCGACACCGGCCGCTACGCCCAGTGCATCGAAATTTCAAAAAGAGTCCGCTGGGTCATCGATAAGGACGTCATCCGGGGCCGGGAGTTCGATTTCTCCAAAAAATTTCTCCCCGACGGCATCTCCCAGATCGACCGGCTGGATTTTCTCACCCGGGAGGAACAACGCTTCCTGAGCCAGGTGCAGGGCCGCACCTATGCCAACATGTTCGGCTTCGTGGAGCGGTTCATCGTCGCCAAAATCCTGGAGATTTCCCGCCATCACTGGCTGGGCGACCAGGTCGCCCTGGAGGCCCTGGTGCGTTTCTGCGACGAAGAGCTGAAGCACGAAGAACTCTTCCGCCGCATGGAACGGATGATCGACCGGGGCATGCCGCCCGGCTACCGGTTCCCCTGGGACCCCAACGCCGTGGCTGGCGCGGTGCTCTCCAAGTCCACCTGGGCCGTCCTGGGATTGATCTATCAGATCGAGCTCTTCACCCAGACCCATTATAAAGAGAGCATCGAACCGGACGATAACCTGTCCGACTTGTATAAGGACGTGTTCTTGTTTCATTGGAAGGAAGAAGTCACCCACGCCCTGATGGACGAACTGGAGTGGTCCATCGAGGACCGCAAACTCACTCCGGCCCAGCGGGACCAGGCCGTGACCGAATTGATCGAGCTGGTGGGCGACGTGGACGGCATCCTGCAAGCCCAGTCCGCGGCTGATGTGGAATACTTTTCCCGGCATTGCGGCCGGCCGCTCACCGCAGAGGCGCAGCAGAAAATCCTGGCCGGGGTGCTGGCGGCCTACCGCTGGCAGTACATCTTTTCCGGGACCTCCCATCGCCGCTTCACCGCCCTGTTCAACACCCTGACCACCGAAGGCCAGCGCCTGCGGCTCGGCGAGGCCCTGAAAAAACTACAATAATTTGGAATTCCCTAAGCAAGGAGGCCGCACCCATGGCGCCCGACCAAAAAGTCAACGGCATTAATATCGGCCAGCTCTTCAGTACCATCGATCTTCTCAAGGAAAAGCCGGAACTGGCCAAATTCCAGTTCCGGGCCGCCAATACCTGGCTGGGGGGGACCCACAGCCGGGCCACGGTGAAAGATTTTTATGGCCCCGGCCAGGAGGACACTTCCCGGGCTGCCGTGACCTTTGACCTGGATGAGCCGGAGATCCTCTTGGGGACGAATCAGGGTTCCAATCCCGTGGAATACCTGCTGGTGGCCCTGTCGGGCTGCATCACCACCTCCCTGGTGGCCTACGCCTCGGCCAAGAAAATCCCTTTGCGCAAGGTGGAATCCCGGTTTGAAGGGGAGATTGACCTGCGCGGCTTTTTGGGAATTTCCCCTGATGTGCCGGTGGGATACCAGGAAATCCGGGTGTACTTCAAGATCGACGCGGATATATCTGACGAGCAAAAAGAAGAACTGGTGCGCCTGGGGGAGACCTACTCGCCGGTGGCTAATACCATCAAAAAGGCGACGCCGGTGTCCGTCAGGCTGGAAAAGTAAAAAATTTCTGGAAGAGGATTTTTCCTTATCTTTTGGGGCGGAGCGAAGTCATTGCTCCGCCCCAGTCATTTTCTGGCAAGCCGGCTGAGGAGGTTTCTCTGGAGCCGCTCCCCGGGGAAGCTTGCCGGCCAGCGGGGGCGATAATGGCCCCTTGGTTCTGGGAAATCAGGGTTCCAGGGGCGTGAGGCCCTCCCGGATGGCAAACTTGGTGAGTTCAGCCACGCTCCTGGTGCCCACCTTTTCCATAATCCGGTGACGGTGCGTCTCCACCGTCTTAATGCTGATGTACAGGAGGTCGGCAATCTGGCTGGTGCTCTTGCCCTCGGCCATGAGCTGCAGCACCACGATCTCCCGGGCCGAGAGCCGGGCCAGCCGGCGCGGAGAGGGGCGGGGGGCGGCGGAGTCTTTGGCGGCGCCCTTGCGCACCCCCGCGCTCAGATGGGTCTTGTTGGCCATGACGTCGCGGATGGCCTGGATCAGCTCCTCAAAGGCGCACTCCTTGAGAAGGTAGCTTTGAGCCCCGGCTTTCAGCATATCGACGACAAAGCGGTGGTCGGCATGCATGGACAGGGCAATGACCTTCATGTGCGGCACCTCTGTGAGGATCTGGCGGGAGGCCTCGATGCCGTTCAAGTCCGGCATGTTAACGTCCATGATCACCACGTTGGGGTTCAACTCTTTGACCAAGGTCACGGTTCGGCTGCCAGAATCCGCCTCGGCCACCACGTGCATATCCGGTTCCTTCTCTATCAAGGCCTTCAGTCCCTGGCGGATAATCTGATGATCATCGGCGATCAGGATGCGGATGTCCATAATCCCTCGTACTCAGTCTGACTGAGAATGTCTTCCTGACAGTTCCTCACGGGCCTTCGGCCCGCCGGCAAAGCATGAAAATGAGCGCCAGGGCGGGCGTCCCGCCCGCGGCTGCAGATGCCCAGGCTAACAGCCTGCGCCACCAATCATGGGTAACTTTTCAAAGCAGAAGAGTTCAGATACCCTGTTTTTCACCAAATAATATTCACACTGATCCTTGGAGACGAAAAATTGCCCTCACCGGGCCAGGAACAGGCGCATCACGGCCTGCCTGAGCCCCCAGCCCGGCCGGGGGCTTCCTGCGCGCATGTGAAAATACCAATTCGGTTTGATGTTGCCCTCCAGTTGAGAGATTCATTGCTATCGTTCTGCGGGGATTAAAATAGCAATGAGTATGCCATACTGGTTTAAGGGGAATAGTCCCATTACTTTTCACCAGTTGTCTGATTTTGATATCGGTTATCAAAAAAAAATTCTGTAAAAATTTCTTGTGGAAGAAGAAGAGTTTCTTAGGTGCGCCTGGGGTTTCACCAAAGAAAAAGGCGGTCCAGAAAGGCCGCCCTTTTCGAAAACAAGTCGCGTAAAGATTCGCAGGATGGTTTTATCTTACAGCAGAGTATTCCTTTCGGGTGCCAGCGTTACGCAAGTCAGACCGGGAATGCTGACCCTGATACAGTCTGTGTCCATTGTCTCGATTTCCCAGAGCGAATGGCCATGCGCCATGGCCCACGTTACCATAGCCCTGGCCGCTTTTACGGGGTTTGACACAAAAATGGTATCCCCATACCGCGTCCGCCAAACAATCGGAGCCATAGATTACCCCCCCTTTTTTCTTTGCTAACAACCTGCCATGGAACGGAAAGAGCTTCTTCTCCCCCAAGAAGAAGCGACCCCGAACCTGAAAAGATCTTTCCGTAGCATCACCTTATGGCAAAGCAAGGTGCGTGTCAATATGTTTCTTGGGCTTACCGTTAATCTCAATGAAGTTATAACACCAGAAAAGGAAGGAGGAATTTTTTCAGGTGCGTCCGTTCTTTGGCGAAAGAAGCAACGTCCGCCAGTCCGCCTAGGATAATTCGGATTCTATTTTCTCGAAGATGTCCTCCAGGGTGTATAGCAGCCGGTCTGCCTGGGCCAGATGCCACGTGGCCATATTTTCTTCAATGCCTTTGTGAAGGTTCAAAATCTCCTTGCGGTGGCGCAGCAGCACCTCTCGCAGCGGCGTCCCCTCGAAGGCATAGAGAAGCCTGTCCCACTGCGCCGCCAGGGCATACAGGGAAGGATTTTCCTCTGCCAAGTCCCGTTTTAAAGCGTGCAAATGTCGGGCCAGGCGGGGATACGTCCCGGCAAAACTATTTTCATAGAAAGGCGTCACCGTAACTTTGAGTTGCATGTATTTACTCATGATGTTTCTCCCGCCGGACCGACTCTGAAATTTTCCACCTTCCGCCAGGGATGGCGGGGCCTTCCTGTGAAATTTAACAGGAAAATGCCGGTCAGCGTTCATTTATTTACCCCGTGCCGTGAGTTTCAGGGTGCCGCCTCTTAGAGTCGCCTTCTTGAGATCGGTCGGCGGACAGACGCCAATCCGGAAAAAAGCTGGATTTTCAAGGGAATTTTCACTATCACTGTCGGCACACAGACGTGAAATAACAACCCTTGGGGCACGACGCCCGGAAGCGCCTTGACAGCCGCGCTTTTCCCTGCCTGGGCACAGGCATGCTGCAGGGTTTCAGCTATCCGGGCGAGGCAAGGTGAAAGAGGCGTCAGGGGCTTGGCCCCCTGCTCCTCTGGACCCTGAAACCTGCTTCTGACAAATGGGGGCGACATGAAATTGCGGCGCTGGCGGCTGGCCTGTTTGGGCGCGGGAGTGTTCCTGTGCATCTGCCTTGCCGGTATGACGGCGGCAGATGCGACCCAGGACAAGATCATCGCCACCAAGAGTGTCACCGCAGTCTATGACCGGGCGGAGATCGGCGATTACCATCACGCCGTCTTTAAGACCGGCTCCGGCCAGGAGATCGACTTCTGGTGCACCGCGGCCATGGTCAAATTTTTAGACCGGTTCAAAGGCAAAGCGGTGGAGATCACCTACCAGATCGTGGAGACCCGTATCCCCGAGGCTGGAGGGGTGCAACGTATTGAGGTGATCAAGGAAGCCCGGGTGGGGGCTCAGAAGTTCAGCGAGCTCTCCGGCAAAAAACCGTAACCGTTGCCTTTCACTCTCCCGGCAAGCGCTCCGGCTGCGCCCCCATTTCGGTCTGGGGGCCCTTCGGCCTCACGGCAGGCTGGCGGAATGGGGCGGCGGCCTGGGCCATAATCTCGGGGACCGGCCAGGGGTTTGACAATCTGTACCGGCAGGCGGCAATTTATATTGCTTGTAATAGCAATTATATCAGTCAGTTAATCAATGTGCCCCCCGGCGGCTCCCGATTCAGTATAAATAATTGAACGATGACCAACGGGCAGATATGGGTAACTCATTAAATTAACATTAAAAATAAGATACCATCCTGCTTGGCACGTTTGCTGCATAATAAATCTGCATATATGAACCGATAAGGCACATAACCCCCCTTTAATCAAAGTTCATATAGCATTTTCTCCTTTCTCGACTGGCCGGGTTTCCCCCCCCGGCCAGTTTTTTTACGGCCCTGGCGCCGGGATTCCTCCAATTCCCCTTGAGCGAACACCCCCCTTGTTCCTCCCCAGGATTCTGGCAGAAGCCGCCGTATCTCCACAGGCGCAACTCCCCTGAAAATCGACAGGGCCCTTACAGGAACGGTTGAAGATGAGTGACACTCCCTGCGGTCCGGGAGAGGGCGTGGTCACATGCAGGTGATGCCGGGCTGGGCGACGATACCTGCCGGACTTGCCGCCCCGGCAGCGGTTTTGAACCTTATCTCCATTGACATTTTTGTCTGGGTCATGGTAAATGTGAACATCAGAAAGAGGCGAATCCCGCAAGCGGGCAGGCCAGGGTTTTCTGTGCCAGCGGGCAACCGGGACCGCCTCAGGGCCCCTACCTTGTTTGAGGCATCTTCTCTCCCACGGGCCGTCACCGAGAAATAAGACCTGTTTTCTTCCTGTACAGTAGGTTGCCTTGAAGAATCACGCCGAAATAAAACAGAGCCGGAGTCAACCAAACATCCCAGGCGGGCCTGGCATTCCTGTGCCCAGCCGGGAACAGATTATTGCCATTTTGAACCAGATCCTGGCAGAAGACTTTGAGATCGAGCCTGACCTGCTGCGCCCGGAGGCGTCTCTCCGGGACGACCTGGATCTGGACAGCCTGGACGGGGTGGATCTGGTGGTGGCCATCGAAAAAAAATTCTCCTTGAGGATTGACGAAGAGGAGGCCCGCTCCATTCGCACCCTGCAAGATATCCATGACTCCATTGAACGGCGCCTGGAGAAGCTGAGGCCCTAGCGCCTTTGCCGCCGGGCCGCCGCCCAAAAGGCGCACCCTCGGGAACATGGTGGAAAATTCTGCTGGGCACATGACCAGGCGCGCTCCCGGGAGTCAGGCTGGGCCGCGGCAGCCTGCCGCCGCCTGGACGGGGAGATCCCGGGGCGGATATCTCGGCAACCGCATCTTCCTCGCCTTGATCCGCCACTGCCACCCCAGATGGAGCTATGCCCTCCTCATCCCTGTGGCCGCATACTTTCTTTTTTTTGCCCGCCAAGCCGTTTCGGCCTCCCAGGACTACTGCCGGCGCATGGGATTGCTGCCCCATTCCTGGCTGGCAAAATGGCGCTTCACCTACCGGCACTTCTATTCCTTCGGCCAGACGCTTTTGGACCGGGTGGCCATCATCAGCGGCAACGCCTCGGCCTATTCCTTTGAGTTCGACGGCGAAGAGCATCTGGCCCAGGCGCTGAAGGAGGGCAAGGGCATGGTCATCGTCAGCGCCCACTTCGGCAATTGGCAGGCCGCGGCCCATCTTCTGGGCTCTCTCAATGCGCCCCTGCGCCTCGTGGCCTACGAGGCCGAAGTTGCTCCCATCCGGGAGCTGATGGCCGGGGTCTTCTCCGAGGGCCGCTTTTCCGTCATTCCCCTGGAAGACGCGGAAAGCGCCAGCCTGGCCATTATGAGCGCCCTGAGAAACAAGGAGATCGTGGCCCTGCACGGCGACCGGGTCATGGACCAGGCCTCCGCTGAGACCGTGCCCTTCCTGGGGGCGCCGGCCCGTTTCCCCATGGGCCCCTTTGTGGTGGCGGCGCTCAGCGGCGCGCCCCTGGTGCACACCTTTGCGGTGCGCACGAAAAATTGGCACTATCGCCTCAAAGCCTTTCCTCCCGAACATTTGGCGTTTGGCCGGCGGGCGGACCGGGCCGGGCTTCTGCAAAATTGGATAAAGCAATTTGTGGAGCGGCTCGAAGCTGTTACCCGCCAATATCCTTTGCAGTGGTATAATTTTTACAATTTCTGGGAAACCGCGGTATCGCAGTCCGGCCCGGGGGGCAGGCGCCGGTGAGCCCCCAAAACGTCCTGCTGGTGTCGCCCAACCTGGAAACCATCCCCATGCCCGTCTATCCCCTGTCGCTGCCGCGTCTGGCCGGGGCTGCGGCCCGGGCCGGCCACCGCACGCGCCAGGTCGACCTCCTGGTCCAGGGCCGGGAGGATTTCCCCCGGATCATGGCTGATTTCCCGCCGGACCTGGTGGCTCTCTCCCTGCGCAATATCGACAACCAGGACGCCGCAGCCTGCCGCACCTATCTGCCCGGCTACCGGGAGATCCTGGAGTTGATCCGGGCGCACACCCAGGCGCCGGTGGTCCTGGGGGGACCGGGCTTTTCCCTCTTCCCCCGGGAACTCCTGGAGATTTTGGGGGCAGACTGCGGGGTGGTGGGCCCGGGCGAGGGGCCTTTGGCCCATCTCCTTTCTCTCCTGGAGGCCGGAGAGGAGAGTCTCCCCCGCCTTCTGGCCGGCGGCCGGCCTGGGGATGGCGCCTGCCTCCCCGGCCCCGGCCACCATGACCCCCAGTTAGTGGCTTACTACTGGCAGCACGGGGGCATGATCGGCCTGCAGACCAAAAGCGGCTGCACCCGGCAGTGTTCCTATTGCACCTATCCCTTCATCGAGGGCAAAAAGCTGCGGTTTGCCGATCCTGATCTTTTGCTGGCGGAAATCCGCAGCCTGGTGCAGGATCATGGGGTCACGCATTTCTATTTTGTGGACTCCCTTTTCAACCAGGACCGGGACCGGGAACTATCGCTGGCGGAGGCCCTCATTCAGGCGGACCTGCCTCTCTCCTGGTGCGCCTTCTTTGCGCCTGCGCACCTGGACCGGGAATATCTGGAAACCCTGAAGAGAAGCGGGCTCACCCATCTGGAGTTCGGCACCGAGGCCCTTTCGGACCTGATGCTGGGGGCCTACGGCAAAGGCTTCACTGCGGCCGAAGCCGTGGCGAACTCGCGCCTGGCCGGGGAATTAGGCCTGTTCACCTGTCATTACCTGCTTTTCGGCGGCCCGGGGGAGACCCCGGCGACCATCAGGGAAACCCTGCAAAACGCGCGGGAATTGAAGAACTCCGTGTTCTTTCCCTTCGTGGGAGTGCGGCTCTATCCCGGGACCCTCCTCTTTGACCGGGCCCAAGCCGAGGGACAGGTCCAGGATGCGGCGGATTGCCTCAACCCCGTATTCTATCAAACCCCCGAGATGTCCCAGGAAGAAATTTGGGAGTGGCTGCGGAAAGGCACGGCCGGCTCCGGCGCCTGGGTCTTCCCGGCAGATTATGAAGCCATGGGACGTATATTGAAGCGTCTCAGAAAACGGGGCCTGAAGGGGCCGCTGTGGGAGTATCTTCTCAGGAATTGACGCGAGGCCCCATGTTTCCGGATATTGCCGAACTTTTGCCCCACCGGCCGCCTTTTCTGATGCTGGAGTCCGTCCAGGAGGCCTCCGGCCACCGCCTGGTGGCCAGGGCCAAATTTCAGACCGAGGACTATGGAGTGGCAGGGGACGCCGTCCTGGCCGGAGCCCTGGTGGAATGCCTGGCCCAGGCAGTGGCGGCGCTGCAGGGGCTGGCCGCCTGGCGCCGGGGCCAGGCCCTCCCCCGGGGGATGCTGGTGGGGGTGGACGACTTTACCGTGCTCACCCCGGTAAGGCCTGGACAAGCCCTGGCGATTGAGGTAGTCATTACCAGGGAACTGCCTCCCTTTGCCCTGGCAGAAGGAGCAATCACCAGGGGGGGCGAAGTGGTGGCCCGGGGCGGACTCAAGTTTTTCCTGCAGGATGATGCAGATGCGGCTCAGAAGAAGACGCCAGCCTAAGGGGAGATACCTTGAGCACAGCAGCCCTGTGCGCGTCAGGTTCAATGAAGTGGACTCCCTGCAAATCGTCTGGCACGGCCACTTTTACAAGTATTTCGAGGATGGCCGCTTTGCCTTCGGCGAACGCTACGGCCTGAGCTACCGGGACATCTTAAAGGCCGGTTATGTGGCCCCGGTGGTCCATACCTCATGCGACCATTTCCTGCCGGCTCGTTTCGGGGATGAAATCCTGGTGACCACCAGGCTCTACGAGCAGGAGAGCGCCAAAATTCTTTATTACTATGAAATTACCCGGGTGGCTGACGGGGAGTTTCTGGCTGCCGGGAAAACCGTCCAGGCCTTCCTGGACCGGGACCTTAACCTGGTGCTCACCTTGCCGGAGTTCATGCGCGCTTTTTACCAACGCTGGCAGGACCACTGGCAAAGCGCGGCAGGGTAAGGTCCGGCACAGACTATGGAACAATGCGCCATTGTCGGCATGGGTCTGGTGACGGCCCTGGGCGCCGGGGTGGAGGAGGTCTGGGGGGCGGTCCTGGCCTCCACCGGCGGCGTCAGGTTGCTGCGGCGCTTTCCCCAGGGCCGCTACGGTTCGAATTATGCAGGGGAACTGCCAGAGGCGGTTCTCAAGGGGTTAACCAGCCAGGCCGGTGACGGGGCGCCTCCCCTGGCCTTCCTCCTGGCCCTCAAAGCCGCCAGGGAGGCGTTGGCCGGGGCTTTCCCCGGGCCAGGGAGCCGTCCCCGCCACGTGGGCCTGGTGTTGGCCACCACCAAGGGAGATTTGCCGGAGTTTGAAGACCTGATGCGGCAGGGGACGCCCCCTCGCCGGGGGCATTTCAACCCTTATCTTCTGGCTCAGGACCTGGCCGCGGCCCTGGGCCTTGATGGGCCGGTCATAGCCGTTTCCGGGGCCTGCGCCTCCGGCCTCTTCGCCCTGATTCAGGCTGCCCGCCTGCTGGCCCGGGGCGCGGCCGAGGCCGTGCTGGCCGTGGGCGTGGATG